>NZ_JABAIW010000110.1:0-4433 GCF_014231265.1 Clostridium sp. DJ247
AGATTTTGGCTCTCTGCTTAAATTTGAGCTTTAGACTAATTAAAAATATTTAACGTGACGAAACATGGTAATATGTCTCGGAGTATAAGTTAAATTTCGGGCGTGTTTATCTATAGTGAAAACTTATATATAGATGTTTATACAAGAGAAGGTGATTTTATGGGAGAAGAGAAGCGCAGGTGGGTTAGTCTTCATCAACATACAGAGTATTCACTTCTAGATTGTTCTGCAAAGATCCATGAACTTGTAGCTAGAGCTAAGGAATTGGGGATGGAAAGTATAGCTATAACGGATCATGGGGTAATGTATGGCTGTGTTGAATTCTATACAGAAGCTAAGGCACAAGGTGTTAAACCTATAATAGGATGTGAAATATATGTAGCACCTAAGTCTATGCATATAAAGCAAAATGATAAAGAAAACGAAAATTATCATCTTGTACTATTAGTTAAAAATGAAACTGGGTATAACAATTTAATGAAGATAGTTTCTACTGCATCAATAGAAGGGTTTTATTATAAACCTAGAGTAGACCATGATTTCTTGAAGAAACATAGCGAAGGCTTAATAGCATTAAGTGCTTGTTTAGGAGGAGAGATTCAATCCTATATATCTAAAGATAATTTAAAAAAGGCTAAGGAAACGGCACTTTTTTATAAAGATATATTTAAAGACGGTTTTTACTTAGAGTTGCAGTATCATGGTATAGAAGAACAATTAAAAGTTAACAGAGAACTTATAAATATGTCTAAAGAGTTAGATATACCTTTAGTGGCTACAAATGATGTTCACTATATAAAAAAGGAGGATTATAAGTCTCATGATGTACTGTTATGTATACAAACAGCTAAAACAGTAGATGAAGAAGATAGAATGAGATATCCTTCTGATGAGTTTTATTTAAAATCTCCAGATGAAATGTATGAACTGTTTTCACATGTACCAGAGGCTCTAGAAAACACAGTTGTAATTGCAGAACAATGCAGCTTTGATTACGAATTTCATAAATCTAAGTTACCTAAATTTCCGCTGCCAGAAGGGGTAGAACCCTATGAATATATTAAAGAATTATGCTATAAAGGACTTGAGGAAAGATATATAAATATAACAGATGAACTTAAACAGAGACTAGAATATGAGCTAAAAATAATAGATCAGATGGGCTATGTTGACTATTTTCTTATTGTGTGGGATTTTATAAGGTTTGCAAGAGAAAATGATATAATGACAGGCCCTGGAAGAGGATCTGGTGCAGGTTCAATAGTGGCATACACTCTTGGTATAACGAAAATAGATCCTATCAAGTATAATCTTATATTTGAAAGATTTCTAAATCCAGAGAGAATTTCTATGCCTGATATAGATAGTGATTTTTGTTATGAGAGACGTGGAGAAGTAATAGACTATGTAGTAAAAAAATATGGAATAGATAACGTATCCCAGATTGTGACCTTTGGTACAATGGCAGCTAGAGCTTGTATAAGAGATGTGGGCAGAGCTATGGATTATGCTTATTCTGAAGTAGATCGAATTGCTAAGATGATTCCTACAGTATTAAGCATAACCATAGATAAAGCTTTAAATTTAAGTCCTGAGCTTAAGGAGGCCTACGAAAATGAATCCAGAACTAAGGATCTCATAGATATTGCTAAAGCATTAGAAGGATTACCAAGACATACTTCTACACATGCTGCTGGAGTAGTTATAGCATCTCAGCCTCTAGTTAATTATGTACCACTGCAAAAAAATGAAGAAAATATTGTAACTCAATTCACTATGGGCACTCTAGAAGAACTAGGACTTTTAAAAATGGATTTCTTAGGTTTAAGAACTCTTACGGTACTTAGAGATGCGGTAAGTATGATAAGATATAATAAAGGTATAAAAATAGACTTAGATACCATTGATTATGATGATAAAAATGTTTATAAGATGATTGGAGAAGGAAAAACTGTGGGAGTGTTCCAACTAGAATCTCCAGGAATGACGTCTTTTATGAAAGAATTAAAGCCAGATTCACTAGAAGACATAATTGCAGGTATAAGTCTATATAGACCAGGACCTATGGCAGAAATACCAAAATATATAAGAAATAAAAATAATCCTGAATCAGTAGAGTATGTAACTCCAGAATTAGAGCATATATTATCTGTTACCTATGGATGTATGGTCTATCAAGAACAGGTAATGCAAATTGTTAGAGATTTAGCAGGATACTCTATGGGAAGAAGTGACTTAGTAAGACGTGCTATGTCTAAGAAAAAACATCATGTTATGGAAGAGGAAAGACGTAATTTTATCTACGGTATAGTAGATGAAAACAACAATGTTGTTGTTCCAGGGTGTTTAAGAAATAATATATCTGAGGATATAGCAAATAAAATATTCGACTCTATGATGGACTTTGCTTCCTATGCATTTAATAAGTCCCATGCAGCTGCTTACGCTGTAGTTGCCTTTCAAACTGCATATTTAATGTACTATCACCCTACAGAATTTATTGCTGCAATGCTAAATAGTGTAAAGGGAGATAGTGAAAAGGTTGCTTATTATATAAGGTTTGCAGAAGAAAAGAATATTCAAATACTAACACCAGATATAAATGAAAGTTATGCTAAATTTACTGTACAAGGAAATAAGATACGGTTTGGGCTTTCTGCTGTAAAAAATGTTGGTGAGAATATAATTGATAGTATAGTAAAATCAAGAGAAGAAAAAGGAAAGTTTATAGATTTATCAGATTTCTGTAATAAGATAGATACAGCCTGTGTTAACAAGAGAATTGTAGAAAGTCTTATAAAAGCAGGGGCTTTCGATTGTTTTAAAGTGTATCGTTCAAGGATGCTTGCTGTTCATGAAAGAATATTAGACAGTGTTAACAATTCCAGAAAGAAAAATATAGATGGACAGCTTAGTCTTTTTAATAGTTTTGATGATGTAAGTATAAAAATTCAGTATCCTAACATACAGGAATTTGATAAGAGGTATATGTTGGTTATGGAAAAAGAAATGACTGGATTATACTTATCTGGACATCCGTTAGAGGAGTATGAACAAACGCTAAAGATGCAAGCCAGTGTAAACATAACAGACATAATAGTAAATGAATCTTTGGAAGAGGGAACACTTAAAGAATCTACCGTGAAGGATGGAGATGTTGTAATAATTGGAGGTATAATAGCAGAGGTAACAAAAAAAGTTACTAAGAATAATGATATGATGGCCTTTGCTAGAATTGAAGATATGTATGGATCTATAGAAATAATAGTATTTCCCAAGGTATTACAGAGGTTTAAAAGTCTAGTTAACGAAGATAGTATGATAGTAGTTAAAGGTAGAGTAACTATAAGAGAAGAGGAACAGCCAAAAATAATATGCGAATCTATAGAACCCTTAGTAAAAATAAACTCTGAAAAGTTGTACATTCTCATAGAGGACGAAAGAGTGTTAAAAAATATACTTCTAGAGGTTAAACCATTATTTAGTGATTACAAAGGTAATATACCAGTTTATTTATGTACTAGAAAAGAGCGAAAGAAGTTCAGAGTTGACAGAGATTTTTGGATTACCGGAAATACAGAACTTATGTCTATTCTAAGAAAAAGATTTGGAGAAGAAAATGTAAAAATAATATAAGCTCACAGTATATTTTTGTGTAGAATAAACAAAATATTAGAGAGGATTTTTATATCCTCTCTAAATTTTACGAAATTATAGCTTAGATTAATATAAATTATTGTATATTTTGAAGACTTTTATTAAAATTAACAAGAGAGTATGATGAAAAGTAACAAAATATGTGGTATAATAAAACCAATGAAAGTTTATAAAAATATGGGGAAATTATATATCACTAGTGGGACAAAAAATGGCCCCGGTGGTCGTAGGAGGTATAAACATGAAAACAATAGCAGTACTTACAAGTGGGGGAGATGCTCCAGGCATGAATGCTGCCATAAGAGCAGTTGTTAGAGCCGGATTAGATAAAGGCTTTAAAGTTATGGGGATTCAAAGAGGATATAGTGGACTAATAAATGGGGAAATATTCCCAATGGATAGACAGAGTGTTGCAGACATAATACAAAGAGGCGGTACAGTATTAAGAACTGCTCGATGTGAAGAGTTTAGGACAGAAGAAGGTAGAAAAAGAGGAGCAAACATACTAAGAACCTTTGGAATAGATGGACTTGTAGTAGTAGGGGGAGATGGTTCTTTTCAAGGAGCTCAATTGTTATCAAAATTAGGAATAGCTACTATAGGATTGCCAGGAACTATAGATAACGATTTACCTTATACTGATTATACTATAGGTTTTGATACTGCTTTGAATACTGTTTTAGATGCTATAAATAAACTAAGAGATACTTCAACATCACATGAAAGAGTAAGTATTGTTGAAGTAATGGGAAGAAACTGTGGTGACATAGCATTGT
>NZ_JABAIW010000111.1:0-3827 GCF_014231265.1 Clostridium sp. DJ247
CATAAGTGTAGTATTATACTTCATACTTATCTTGTTTAATAAAACATCATCAATAGTTGTTGGATTAGTAACATTTAGCATTGATATTGTACATCCTGAGCATCCAGCTCCATTTAACCAGATAACAGGTGGATCTGTATCTGCTGCAAGTACTGTGTTAACTCTATCCATATCTAGTTCAAGATTTAGAGCTACTGCTGTAGCTACTGACCACTTTAGAAAGTCTCTTCTGCTAATTTTCATAGTAACACTCCTTTTAATATATTTTTTATATAATACCATGCATGGGTTATAACATTGTTATCTAAATTGAAGATAAAAATATAAATTCATTTTTCGCAACATAACAATTTAATACATAAACTTATATAATTTTCATTTATGTTACATCTTGTTATATTATACTTATAATAATAACAATATATGTAAAAATCAAGCATAAAAATACATATTTTATAAATATATTATCTAAAATTTATAACATTTATATTTCCTTCCTCTACTGGATAACGGCATATGTCTAATACTATAGTATATAACCCTGCATATTTATAAGTTATGGAAAGGTTAACTCATATTTAAGTTTCAGTTAAATATAATTATAATTTTCGTTACAAACGACAATATACGAGAAAATAAAGATGTGATGAGGTTTATATTATATTTTTATTGTTAGTCATGAATATTTACACATAAGTAAAATATTACAACTAAAATTCAAATTATTTATTATTTAAAATTTCATTTGCTATAACAATTTGTCCTAAAGCCACACTACCATCATTGATAGCTATTAATTTATTTGTATAAACAACAAACTCTTCATTCTTCAATTCCTTAGTCAAGCTTCTTAATAAATAAGAATTCTGAAATACTCCACCACTTAATGCTACTTCGTTAACACCTGACATCCTGTCTTTCATAATACCATTAATGATTTTTTCAGGATATACTCCTTTTTTAGTTGAGGATTTATTCTATGAATTCTACATGAGTAACTTCCACTAGTTCTCTTTATATCAGAAAGAACACTTAATAAAGAAAATATACTTTTATTAATAAACCCATCTTTATCTTCTTTTGGAATATAATCATCCTGTTTAAAAAGCCACTCCATTATTTATCACCTATTCCTTACAACTATCATGGCTTTATTTATTAGCTTAGTTATTGCAAATATAATTGTTACTCCTACTATGGCAGAAAACAAATAACCTATAGCATCTGACAAACCTTTTAATCCATAATCAGCTAATAGTGCACTGTATTTAAATCCATTCTCCATACCCTGAGGAACATATCCTATTAAACTTCTTAATTCTTCAGTGCTCCATTCACCCCAAGCATTGCCAGATGCAAGAAGTCCTAGGGGGCAAAGAACAATCATCATCATAACTAGACCATATATAGGCTTAATTTTTAATTTTCTTTTTTCAAATAGCTCCCTATGGTATATCATTTCTGGTGATAACTTTTTAATATACATGTATACGCCTGCAGTAATAGCCCCTTCTAACATTCCAACAATAAATAAATGTGGTATCAGCATTGATGGTATTGTAACCTTAAGTGGATATGGGCAATAGATAGGTAATCCAGATACAGTTTTGAATAAAATTGGCTGAATACCAAATTCAATAGCAGTAAAAAGAGCAGCTATGTTTATGCCCACATAGGATCCTATAAAAGCTGCAAGATAGTTTCTTTTTTCACTTTCACTTGTACCTTTTATTAATTTATATGTATAATAACCTGAAAATGGCATTATAAATGCCATGTTAAATGTATTCGCTCCTAAGGCAAGAATACCACCATCTCCGAAAAATAAAGCTTGTATAACAGTAGCAACAGTAATAGAAATAACTGCAGCATCTGGTCCTAACAGTATTGCAATTAATGTAGCTCCGACAGCATGTCCACTACTACCTCCTGGAATTGGAACATTAAACATCATCACAAGAAAAGAAAAGGCTGAACATATACCTAATAAAGGTAACCTCTTTTTACTAATTCCCTCTTGTACCCTAGTTACAGCCCTCCTCCACACAGGAAGCATAACAGCTCCTAATGCAACACATGTTGATGGACTTAAGTAGTTATCTGGAATATGCATACTTCTTCCTCCGTTTATAAGTACTTATTGGCTATTTTTATATAACTTTTTTAATATTTACCAACAAATTTCATTATCTGATAACTCCTTTATTATTTCTAGAGTTATTGCTGCTTCTTCTTCATCAATTGTTTGTATTGCACACCCAGCATGAACTAAAACATATTGGCCAACTTTTATATCTGGAATAAGATGCATAAAATTAAAATATGTACCACCTGAAAGCAGCGGAGTCATATACCCTTGTCCATAAGATATGAGAAAACTTAGCATAAACGGTATTATTAAAATGTTAATATTTATGCACTTTTCATTAATTTAAGAGCTTCTTTTCTCTTATCACTTTTTTCTAATATGTAAATACACCAAATGCTAATTTCATATAAAGCTATTATAGGCAGCGTTACTAAAATAAAAGTTAAAGCATCCAATGAAGGTGATATAAAGGCAACAGTAATTAGTGAAACCATTATTGCAAATTTTCTTTTGCTCTTTAACATCTTACAATTAATTATTCTTATTCTAGATAAAGCAATGAGTACCAATGGAAGTTCAAAAATTAAGCCTATGGTTAACAGCAATGTTCCTATAAAAGAAAAATAATTGCTGCCTGATAAATTTGCTTTCATAAAATCATTACCGCAGTTTAACAAAAAATTTATTGTTGATGGTAACAAAAATTTATATCCAAACAGAATTCCACCTATAAATAGCACTACAGCAAGGGGAATTACAACAAAGTAAAGCAACCTTCTAACCTTTTTATTAATCTTCGAAGATCCTATAGATACTAATAAATAAGCTATTATAGGAGAGGAAACAACTACCCCTCCTAAGAAAGCAACTTTCATCTTTGCCATTATTCCTTCAACAGGAGTCATAAAATATAATTTAATTCCATTAAGTGGCTTAGTTAAGATATTTACAATATAGTCATCCTGAAAATACATAAATGATGTAGCGATAATAACAATGACAAATACTGTTATTATTGCTTTTCTGAACTTTTCTAAAAAACGTACTGTTTGAACAATTTGTTCACTCTTTACCATACTTGTACTCCTACTAAGCTTCTTTCTTCTCTTCAGTTTTTTCTGCGGTCGTATCATCCTTTGTGAGCTCACTTGAAGCTTTCTTAAACGCCTTAATTGATTCTCCTATAGACTTACCTACTGAAGGTAACTTTCCTGGTCCAAAAATCACCAATGCAATTACTAATATTATAATTAACTCTGGAAATCCTATTCTTGGCATAACATTCTTCCTCCAACTTATGAATTTTCTATATTAATTTACTTTTCTCTTTTATCAATAATTCTGTTTTTAGCCATCTTTATATATAATACTCAATTGGATGTTTTTGAAATTTTTTCTCAATAATTCTGTTTTTTAGCCATGTACTTATTTCATCTAAACCCTCATCTTTTATACAGCTTGTTTCAAAAATAATAGCATTAGCATTTAAATAACTTATGTCTTTATAAAATTCTCCTTTACTAAAATTAGTAAAGGGTAATAAGTCTATTTTATTCAAAATAACTGCTCCACTTTTTTCAAACGTTAAAGGATACTTAAGTGGTTTATCATTTCCTTCAGTAGTACTTAAAACGCAAATCTTTATATCTTCACCAATTTCGAATTCAGCAGGACATACAAGATTACCTACATTTTCTATAACAAGAAGATCCATGTCTTCTATATTTAATGAATTAAG
>NZ_JABAIW010000112.1:0-3786 GCF_014231265.1 Clostridium sp. DJ247
TCTACTGTTTTGTTCTGGTTGCTAACTGTTAAAGTTGCAGCTGCTCCTTTTCCTTCATAAGTTCCTCGTATATATACAGTTCCACCAGTTGCTGTTGTTGGTATTGTAACTAGACCATTTGTATCTACAGTTGCTAGATCGGTATTACTGCTATTATAACTTGTCACTGTAGTTACATCCTTAGTTATTCCATCTGACATTGTTGCTACCACACTTATCTGACTTGTATCACCAGGCATTAATGTTTCATCAGTTGAGTTTACCTCTATACTACTTAAAGTGGGTACTCCATTCACTGTTACTACACACTGCTCTGTAGTGTTATTATTAATTGCTTTAATAGTTACTGTGCCACTGGTTGCATTAGCTGGTATACTAATCAATCCATTTGCATCAACTGTAGCTCTGCTAGAATTTGATGTAGTATACACTGTCCCATTGGATCCATTAGTTACATCCTTAGTAGAACCATCTGACATTGTCGCTCTTACACTTAATTGTATTGTTTCCCCGTAAGATACTGTTGCTGTTGCCGGTGTCATTGCAAGGGCCTTAACGGTTGGTGGACCAGTTACGGTGACAACACACTCACCTTTGATTCCATTATTATCTACTTGAATTCTAGCAGTGCCTTGTTTTGCTCCAGGTAAAACTTGAACCAATCCATTTTGATCTACAGTTACCATTGAAGTATCAGAACTTAAATATTTAGTTCCAGTGGACCCTTCTGTAACCTCCTTTACTGTACCATCAGCCAATGATTCAATAACATTAAGCTGTTTGCTCTGTCCTGATGATAAACTTATACTGAATGGATTTATTTGAAGATGACTTTCAGGAATTGCTCCTGGTACCACGACTTTACATTCTTCACTCAATCCCCCATTTGTAACTTGAATATAAACAGGACCTGGAGATGCATTGGATTCAACTGTAATTAACCCATCCTGACTTACCTTAACAGCAGAAGGATTTGAACTAATATAAACAGTTCCGCTAGTACCTAAAGTAATATCCTTTGTTGTTTGATCTGTCATATTTAAAGTTGTACTTATTTGTTGGCTTGTCCCACGTTCTAGCACCATAGTTTTTGTTGGAGATACACTAATACTAAATGGAGCTACAGGCGAAATTGTTATTACTCCTCTAACAATAAAATCAAATAGACTAAAATATTCAGCTGATGAACCATCGTAAATTGTTCTATAGTTGTTCTTATTATCACTCATTGAAACATATTTTAGATCCCATGTACCTAATTCATCATATTTATCAATAGGAATGGATGCTTCATATATTCCTGTAGTTGCATTCCTATTGAATCTTATAGTGATAGTTTTGCCACTAGGTTTTGCATAAATACCATATACAGAGGTTGTACTTACTCCAGACAACTCATCACTAACTTCTGCAAAAAGTTTAAATAGGGCAGAGTTGTTAGTGTTCTGAATCAACTCTCTAGAAAGCTTATCCAGTTTTGGAGCAATTAAATCTGGAGTTATACCATCTACGTAAATTTTGCAATTACCAAAATCTTGCTTTTCTGACATACTTGGATAGAGAGCAGAATCATATATACATTTATAGTTTCCAGCTTTATCCCTTAAATATACATAATTAAGCTTCCAATCTCCTATTTCATCGTACTGACCAATTGTAATATTTCCTTCGTATTTACCAGTAGTACTATTAAAATACAAACCTAGAGAATAAGATCTGCCACTTGGTTTTAAATAATAGGCATAGACATTATATACTCCAGTATCATCGTCACTGACATCTGCTATTAGCTTTGCTGTCCCAGGGCCGCTAACTTGAGAAGTACTTGTAGTAATACTGTTTAAAACAGGTGGAACCTTATCTGTTGACTCTGGTGTTACGGGTGGAATTGAAACTCCTGAAACAGTAACCCTATAAGGAGAAAAATCAAACTTTTGCCCTGAAGAAGTGCTGTTGACATCATATACATAGCCACTGTTATCCTTTTTATCGGTTAAAGCTAGATAACTTGGTATCCATTCACCCGCTTCATCATAAGTACCGATACTAATAGTTCCTTCATATTTTTGGGTAGTCTGATTTAAATTAAGGTATGTTCCTGTACTATTCCCACTAGGTTTTCTATAAGATATATAAACACTGTTAACTCCCGACAATTCATCACTAACTTCTGCAGTAATTTTAACAGGATTTCCTGGTGATGCTTGACTTGAAGATATGTTTAAACTATTTAATACCGGTGGTGTTACATCCGGTGTAGGATCAAGAATTTCTATTACTGTACCTGCAGCATACGCTGTAAAACTTGTTAAATTCATAACAATTATAACAAAGGTAACTAGTATCTTTTTCATCAATTTCCTTGATGATGTCATATTGCATCCCCCCTTCTTTCTACAATATTTAGTATCATTAAAATTCAAGTCTCACCATCCCCTTTCTTTAAAATTTGTTAAATATCTCTTGAATAACATGAAACTATACTTTATTAACTAAATATTTAATCTAATCTTATAACCATTTTTTTATTTTACTATAAAAAAAATGGTCTATTTGAAGAATAGCCATTAAAAACTGGTTCTTCGGCAACCCGGCTATCATAGTTTATATAAACCTTAGACCTGTGGCTTTGCGCCCTCAACTTTCGTTTGAGTTTGCTATTATCCAAGTACTACATATAATAAGTATAAATTATTTTACCATATTATGCTATATTATACCATATTATTACCCAATTTCAACAGGCACTACTTTAGTATAAAAAAGTCAGAAATCACTTTCTGACTTTAAGATAAATAAATTTATCTTAATAATTGAAGAACCTGTTGTGGTACGTCACCATCATATAGACTACTAGATATCAACTAGCAGGTAGCATTACGAAAAAAGAAGTCAGAGCTATTCCCCCCCTGACTCCTTAATATTAATTTATTACATTCGCTTCCATTTGTTACATCCCTTGTACTGCTGTCTGACATTGTTGCTGTCACTGCCAGCTGTTTTTGCTCTCCTTTTCCTATTGTAGCAGATATATGATTTACAACTTCATTGACAAGCTCTTTTATGGAATTTGAATAGTTATAGTGGTTGCGGCTCCCTTGCCATTATAAGTTCCTCTAATATATACAGTACTATTAGTTGCAGTACTTGGTATTGTAACAAAACCATTTGCATCCACTGTTGCTAGGTTAGCGTTACTAGTACTCCAAACAGTACTTGCTGTTACATCTTGTGATGTTCCATCTGACATAACTGCACTAGAATTAATTTGTAGGGTATTTCCTCGTCTTAATGTTGCTGTACTTGGATTGAATCTCAAACTTGAAAATGTTGGTGCACTAATAGTTATAGTTGTCGCTGCTCCTTTTCCATTATAGGTTCCTCTAATATATACTGTTCCACTTGTTGCCGTACTTGGTACTGTAACAAAACCATTTGCATCTACTGTAGCTAAGTTAGCATTACTAGTACTCCAAACAGTACTTGCTGTTACATCTTGTGATGTTCCATCTGACATAACTGCACTAGAATTAATCTGTAGGGTATTTCCTCGCCCTAATGTCGCTGTACTTGGATTGAATCTCAAACTTGAAAATACTGGTGCACTAATAGTTATAGTGGTTGCTGCTCCTTTTCCATTATAAGTTCCTCTAATATATACAGTACCATTAGTTGCAGTACTTGGTATTGTAACAAAACCATTTGCATCCACTGTTGCTAGGTTAGCGTTACTAGTACTCCAAACAGTACTTGATGTTACATCTTGTGATGTCCCATCTGACATAA
>NZ_JABAIW010000113.1:0-3760 GCF_014231265.1 Clostridium sp. DJ247
TACTCTTTTAATGGTTTATCCCCAACTCCACTAAACACATAATCAGTTGAAACCTGAACTAATTTAGCTCCAACTTTTTCACAAGCCATAGCTAAGTTTCTTGGACCTATTGAGTTAACCTTAAATGCAAAATCTTCATTACTTTCACATCCATCAACATTTGTTGCTGCTGCACAATTAATTACTACATCTGGTTTAAATTCTGTTATTTTATCTTTAACTTGATTTAAATTCGTTATGTTAAGTTCCTCTACATCAAGTGCTATAACTTCTGATTTTTTTATTTTTTCTGAAATTTTACCAATTTCAGCTTCTCCTGACTTTATTATATTTTGAAGTTCATTTCCTAACTGACCTTTGGCTCCTGTTATTAATATTTTCATCTCATTGCTCCTCATAATTTGATGATTACTTTATTTAAGCCTATATTTTACTTACTAAATATAAAATCCTCGTACTCACTTAAATCTAAGTCTTTCAAATTAGGATGACCCTTATCTTTCTCAGATAAAAGTATATTGTCTATTCCATCTAAGGGCCATTTTATATTTATATCCGGATCATTCCACATAACTCCACCATCATATTCTGGTGAATAAAAATCTGTACATTTATAATTAAAAACAGCTTCCTCTGATAAAACTAAAAAACCATGTGCAAAACCTTCTGGAATATAGAATTGCTTTTTGTTTTCTTCACTTAAAATAACACCTTCCCACTTACCATAGGTAGGAGAGCCTGTTCTTAAATCAACAGCCACATCAAAAACCTCTCCTTTAGTTACTCTAACAAGTTTTCCTTGGCTATGTTTCTTTTGAAAATGAAGTCCTCTTAAAACCCCTTTGCTAGACTTTGATTCATTATCTTGAACAAAAGTTATGTTAAATCCAGCTTTATCAAACTGCTCCTTGTTATAAGTTTCCATAAAATAACCTCTGTTATCTCCAAAAATCTTAGGCTCTATTATGTAAACTCCATCTATTTTTGTTTTATTAAAGTTAAAATTCCCCATACTTACACCTCTTACCCTACTGTTACTGCAGCTTCATTTTTAGATTTTTCAAGTTCAATTTCCTCTACTATATCCATTAGATATTTACCATATCCAGTTTTCATTAATGGTTTAGCAAGTTGAATAACTTGCTCAGAAGTTATCCATCCTTTTCTATAAGCAATTTCTTCAAGACATGCTATATATGTTCCTTGAGTACTTTGAACTGCTTCAACAAAATTAGAAGCTTGTAACATAGATCCATGAGTTCCTGTATCAAGCCATGCCATTCCTCTACCTAATAATTGAACCTTTAAGGTTCCTTCTTCCATATAAGATTTGTTTAAATCTGTTATTTCAAGTTCTCCTCTTGCTGAAGGTTTTAACTCCTTAGCCTTTTTAACTACTGAATTATCATAAAAATAAAGGCCTGGAACTGCGTATTTAGACTTAGGTTTCTCTGGCTTTTCTTCTAAGGAAATAACGTTATTCTTATCATCAAATTCAACTACTCCAAAAGCCTTTGGATTTTGAACATAGTAACCAAATACATATGCTCCACTTTCTAAGCTAGCAGCTTTTCTTAAATGTTCTGAAAAGCTTTGACCGTAGAAAATATTATCTCCAAGTACCATTGCCACATTATCATCACCAATAAATTCTTCTCCGATAATGAATGCTTCTGCAAGTCCATTAGGATTTTCTTGAACTGCATATTCAATATTTAATCCTAATTCTTGTCCATCTTTAAATAGCTCTTCAAAATTGACTATATCTCTTGGCGTTGATATAATTAAAATATCTCTTATTCCAGCAAGCATCAAAACTGACATTGGATAGTAAATCATTGGTTTGTCATATATTGGAACCATTTGTTTTGACATTGCTTTTGTAACGGGGTATAAACGTGTTCCTGATCCCCCTGCTAGAATTATTCCTTTCATTATTACACCTCTTTACTTAAATTTATATATTTTGTTTCATTAGTCTATATAAAATACGTGCTGAATTCCTACTATGCTTAAATATGAAAATTGATTTCTTTATATCTGAATTTATTACACTATCTGTACTTACATCTTCCTTATGAAATATTTTCATTTTAGGATTGTATATAGTTTTAAAATTATTTTGCATACATAGGTAGTATAATATATCTTCTTCCATATACATATATGTTTCTGGAAAAAAAGCATAATCAAAATATTTAATATATAAATTTGATAAAATTATACACGCTCCGTGCAGTTGTATATTTTCTAATTCTTCTGTGATAAGATTTTCATTTTTATTGTTTACCTGATTATCTTTATGTAGCATTCCTCTAAACATTTTTTTTAATATTTTTATAATGAATTGTATATGCATTATATATTGTAAATATAATTTTATATATCCATAATCAAGAATTTTTATTAGTTCTTTAACTTCTTTTTTAGTAAGTCCCTTTATTCTTTGAGGATTTTGATGTAATAAGTTACCTTGCATACTAATTATATCAGGTCCTAATACATAATAATGTGTTCTATTAAATGTACCAATTGCTAAATCAATAAAGTTTGATTGATTTATAATAGTATCATTATTTATTAGTATTATAAAATCTGATTTTAATTCATTCTTTGCATATATATATCCTAAGTTATTTCCTTTAGCAAATCCTAAATTAGTTTTACTTAGAATAACATATATATTTTTATTATTTAAATATCTTTGTTGTAATTCTATTCCACTATTATTAGAAGAATTATTATCTACAATTATTATATTATAATTATTATAATCGATATTATTTAATATTGATTCAACACATTCAATAGTATCTTTTATAGCCATATAGTGTAATATAACAAAGCTTACTTTATTCAATATCTCACATTCCTTTACTTATAATTTATATATTAATTATTTAGCTAACTATTTTAATTAAGTTACGATAGTTATATTCTATAACTATCATAATTAGTGGTAATAGTAGTATTCTTTGTGGATCCGTAACAATTAGTGTAAATGATGTTGCACAAAGAAAAATTAAAATTCCTATATTGTTTATTGATACTTCAAATTTTTTAAATTTATTATAAATAAAAGTCATTCTAAATAACTTAAAGATTAATGCAATATACCATAATAATCCAAATAATCCTAATATGGATGCAAGACCAACTATTCCAACATCAGTTGTATATAAATATCCTTGTGGTCCATGAAGTACATAATAGAGATTGCTATTTGGATCATCATAAAGCATTCCCATTCCATTAATAGGATTGGTCTTCACTTTTCCAACATAGTACTCAATTGCTTCTCTTCTAGCATAAACACTTCCTGCATATTGTGTATCATTAAATGATTCAAAAAAGTCTTTTACGAAACTAGTATTCATAAAAAGTGTTAATGCACAACATATGAGTAAAGTATATACTATCTTTTTCCGAACATCTGAATGTGATTTAAAAATTAAAATTCCAAACAGTGATATTAAAATTGATATTAATAGCACTCTTGTCTGGCATACAAAGATTAAGTATATTAGTCCAAAAACAGCATTTAAATAATAAATTAGTGTCCATCCATTTTTTTTGTTGCTTAAAGCTTCTGAAAAAGATATTACTATTGAAAAGCTTATTAAAGTAGATGGATAAGTTAATCTTAATTTTCCTTCTCTAAACAAGGTATTTGCAATACTATCCTTAAACTCAAATAAATTTATAAATAGACTACTATTAGTTATATAGGTCATACCTTGTATAATAAATACAACAGAGG
>NZ_JABAIW010000114.1:0-3598 GCF_014231265.1 Clostridium sp. DJ247
GGTTTACTAGCTCAGTCGGTAGAGCACATGACTTTTAATCATGGTGTCCGGGGTTCGATTCCCCGGTAAGCCACCAAAAAAGTATCTTGTTATAAAGATACTTTTTTTATTTTTTGTATAAGCAAAGACAAAAAAAGAAATTACACTGGAAAAAATAGCGAGTTAGGAGTAATATTTATTTATAAAAAACATTATAGTAATGCAGACTTTAAATTAGCTTTAGAAAGGTTTTATTATGAGTAAAAGAGTTAAGTGGATTCTAGTTATTATATGGATGGTTATTATATTTTGGTTTTCTAATCAACCAGCTGTCATATCGGATGGAAAAAGCAAATTTGTAATACAATTGTTTAAGCTTTTAGGATTAAATTTAGATAGTATTCTGGGAGATTTAGCTAACTTTGTAGTTAGAAAAATTGCTCATTTTACAGAATACTTGATATTATACTTGTTAGTATTTAATGCTACATATAAAAAAATAAACCTAAAGAAATCATTAATAACTTCCATATTAGTAGTATTTTTATATGCATGTTCAGATGAAATTCATCAAATCTTTGTTCCAGGAAGGACTAGCCGTGTTAGAGATGTTGTTATAGATACTTTCGGCGGAATGGCAGCATTTGTATTCTTATGGATAAAAAACAAGAAATAAATTTAAAAGTGCTCTATTTAAATTTTTAATAGAGCGTTTTTTAATTTATTCCAATCTTCTTCATAAGTTAATAGAAACTCTTCATTTCTGTTATATGTTAGAGAAGAAGGGTGATACATTGGAAACACATATCTTTTTAAATCTTCATTAAAGTATAAATTACCGTGGCAATCACCTATAGCTTTAAATTTAGTTAACCTTTTTAAAGGGACATTTCCTAAAGTTATAATAATTTTAGGGTTAACATAGTTTATTTCTTCATCTAATACTTCACGAAAAAGTTCAACTTCTGAAGTTTTAGGCGGTCTATTACTTATTGTTACTCTACCAGATGGATTCTCTTTTTCTTTTATAGGTCTAAAAAAACAAGTATTAGTTATACGAATATTTTTCCTAGATAACCCTATGCTATTCAAATATTTTTCGAAGTTTTTTCCTGCCATTCCTACAAAAGGCTTGCCTTCTTCTACTTCTGTTTTTCCTGGAGCTTCTCCTATAAATAATATATCACAGGGGATTGGGCCATCACCCGTAATATATCCTCCAGTTTTCTCAGCAGTATAATTTTTATATATTTTTTCTATACTATTTTTAAGCTTTTCCTGTACATTCATATAATATACTCCTTTCAGCATTAAGAGTTATAGTAACTACCAAATTACAATCATAGTAATTTTAACATAAGTTTCTATACAGGTGTATTATAGATTTATTTTGTACAAAAATATCTAATTATATTATTAATTTAATATATATTGTATTATTACACTTTTATATACTGTAATATAATGTTATAATTTCAGCAATATATGTACGTAAATTTAATTCTAATTTTAATAGGAGTGGTATAAAATGAAAATTCCAAATATCATGACACCTGGACCAACTCAGGTTAGAGAAAATGTAAGATTAGCAAGAAGTTTAGAATGCACAAATCCAGATTTAGATTTACAATTTTATGATTTTTATAAGGAAACCTGCAATAGGATAGCCGACTTTTTAAAAACAAAAAATGAAGTAAGAATATTAAGTGGGGAAGGAATATTAGGCCTTGAAGCAGCATGTGCATCTTTAACAGAAGAAGGAGATAGGGTATTAGTAATTGATAACGGTATATTTGGTGAAGGTTTTGCTGATTTCGTGAAAATGTACGGTGGAGATGTTGTATTTTTTAAAGGAGATAGGCAAAAAGGAATAGATACAAATGAACTTAAGAGTTTTTTAGATAGAGATAACGATTTTAAATATGCAACTGTAGTACATTGTGACACGCCTTCAGGAGTATTAAATGATATATCTAAAATATGTCCTATTCTTAAAAATAAAGGAATTATCACAGTTGTAGATAGTGTTGCTGCTATGGGGGGAGAAGAATTAAAAGTTGATGAATGGAATATAGATATAGCATTAGGTGGTTCACAAAAATGTATATCTGCTCCTCCAGGGTTAACAATTCTAAGTATAAGTAATGATGCTTTCGAAGTTATGAAAAATAGAAAAACTCCTATTGCAGCTTTCTATTGTAATCTGCTAATATGGGAAAATTACTATGAAAACAAGTGGTTTCCGTATACACAACCTATAAGTGATATTTTGGCACTTAGGGTAGCTATAGATAACATATTAGAAGATAAAGAAATTATACACAGACATGCGAGGGTAGCAGAAGCTACTAGAATATCTGTTAGAGAAGCAGGATTAGAACTACATATAAAAGAGGGTTACGCTAATACAGTTACAGTAATAGAAGTACCAGAAGGCATAGATGATCAATTACTAAGAGATCATATGGTAGAAAAGTATAATGTATTAATAGCAGGATCTTTTGGATATCTTCAAGGTAGAGTTATAAGGATTGGCCATATGGGGGAAAATGCTAGAGTTGATAAAGTAAGCTATACATTACTAGCTTTACAAAAATCTCTAGAGCATTTTGGGTTTAGCTGTAATTGCAATATGAGTTCTTTATTTTTAGAAAAGTATTAAGGCATCTGAAAAAATAACTAGCCAATTTAACGGGTATTTTTTCAAATGTCTAAGTTAAAAAGTTGATGGTAAATACGAAACACATACCATCAACTCTTGGTTTTTATTCGTTAACTACTAGTGGTAAAATTCTGACATCTAAAGCTAAAAAAGTTATTAAAAATGTGTTCCATTTTCATAATAAAGATTTTCTTTTAAGGGAGTAAAAAATAAATCAATATTTTCGTAGCCTAACTTAGTAATAAGATCAGTAACTGTTTTTGCCGTTTTATCTTGAATTTCTTGACCTCTATCAAACCAAACAATTTCAACAAAAGGATATCCTTCATATATGTTGCCATCCTTTATAAAGGTAGAACTTATATGCTCAATTGTAAAGTAATTTCTAGGACATCCAATAATTTGTTCTAATTCATCAATGAGCTTTGTACTTATCTTGCATATATCATCTACTTTAATACCTCTTATTTTTAACTGTGGCACTAAAATCACCTCCTGTATTATTGTATCCTATATGAAACAATAATCAAATGAAAATTCATAGACTATTAAAACTTTACCTAGTGTATCAGTAGTAGTATATTAAAGAAAAATATATGAAAATATAAGAATGCCAATGCTATACTTCAATCATGAAAGAATATTCATTTATATTAAAATAATAGTATGATACAATAACACATGTCGCTTGAAGAAACGACAAAACTCAACAAAAAACAACTTTAAAAGTAAAAAAAGTTGTTGACAAAGTTAAGTGACCATGATAAGATAAATAAGTCGCTAAGAAGCGACAAGATCTTTGAAAATTAAACAGAGTGAGATAAGAAAACTTATCTATTAAATAAACCAGCAATTCTTTTGAGCTACTAGATTAGTAGCCAAATAACAGTAATGAGCATTCAAACTTTTAAATTGAGAGTTTGATCCTGGCTCAGGACGAACGCTGGCGGCGTGCCT
>NZ_JABAIW010000115.1:0-3425 GCF_014231265.1 Clostridium sp. DJ247
CATTCCGAACACGACGGTTAAGCTTCACAGTGCTGATGGTACTGCAGGGGAGGCCCTGTGGGAGAGTAGGTCGCTGCCAGGTCAATTGTTCCGTGGTAGCTCAATGGTGGAGCATTCGGCTGTTAACCGAAGGGTTGGAGGTTCGAATCCTCTCCACGGAGCCATTTTATTTTTTGAATATAAAATAATTAAGTATAAATAACACAAAAACTCTAACAAATTTCAATTTTATGTTGAAATTTGTTAGAGTTTTTTTACTTTTGTTATAAGATTGCAATAGGATAAAGAGAAATTTACTATAAATATTAAAAAATTTTTAGTAGTATTTTTCTTATTATTAGATATAAGATAATAAATATTTGTTATATAATAATATTATATAACAAATATTTATTATATTTAATTAATGCTATATTTTTAAAGTAGCCATATCACCTTTTGGAGTAAAAGAAGGGAGAAATAAAAAATTTATGATTGAACAAATATTCGAGAAAAAAAAGCCTCTCATCCTTGTAGTAGATGATTCCACATTTATTCGGTCCACATTTCGAAACTTTTTAGAAGAAGAGGGGTATGAGATTATAGAGGCTAAAAATGGTATGGAAGCTCTTTATCTATTTGAAGAGCTAAAACCGGATATTATTTTAATGGATTACGTAATGCCTGGAATTAGTGGTGTTACTACTTGTGCTAAATTACAAGAATTGCCTGGTGGTAACCATACTCCTGTGATTATGGTTACTTCTCTTGAAGATGAAAATTCTGTGAATTTAGCATTTGAGGCTGGAGCTACTGATTATATAAGTAAACCAATTAACTGGGCAGTTTTGCGCCAGCGTTTAAATAGATTAATTCGAGCAAGAAATACAGAGAAAATACTCCAACAAAGTGAAGCCTTTGCCCGTTCTATAATTGATCATGCTGTTGAGGGTATAGTAACTATAGATATTGAAGGGATAATAAGATATGTTAATCCTTCAGTGGAAAAAATCTTTGACTATACGTCTAAGGATATAGTAGGAGAAAGTATTAGCATAATCTTTCCAAAGTTAAGTTATAATGATTTAATTTATCTTGAAGCTGAAGAAAAGTTTATCAATACAAATAGAGAAGTAATTGGTCATAAGAAGGACTGCTCTACAATACCTATTGAACTTACAATAAGTAAATTTAATGTAGATGAAAAGCCATATTTCACCATGATGATGCGTGATATTACAGAACGAAAGCGCTATGAAGAAACAATTAAATATCAGGCTTTTTATGATTCTTTAACAGGGTTACCAAACCGTCTTTTATTAAAAGAACGTATTGCTATTGAAATTTCTCGTTATAAGCAGACTAATGAGAAACTTGTTGTAATGTTCCTTGACCTAGATAGATTTAAGCTTATTAATGATACCCTAGGCCATGATATTGGAGACAAACTATTAGAAGAAGTCGCAAAAAAATTAAAAGGTTGTATTAGTGGGGATGCTACTATTGCCCGTATAGGGGGCGATGAGTTTGTAATTTTGCTTCCAGGACTGATTCATGAGGAGAATGTAGGCCAAGTAGCTAATAGAATTCTTCAGGTCATCAGGCAACCAATTATAATTGAAAATCATGAACTGTACCTGACTATTAGTATTGGAGTTGCTATTTATCCTGATGATGGTGAAGACGGTGAAGCCTTGCTTACAAATGCTGATGTTGCTATGTACCGTGCAAAAGAACATGGGAAAAACAACTTCCATCTTTATACTGCCGCTTTGAATGCTAAAGCTCTTGAGAGATTAACATTAGAAAATAGTTTGCGCCGAGCTTTGGAATATAAAGAATTTGTAGTTCATTATCAACCGAAAGTAAATGCTAAGACAGAGGAGATAATTGGCATGGAGGCTCTAATACGGTGGCAGCATCCTAACTGGGGGCTAGTTTCTCCACTAAAATTTATTCCTATAGCTGAGGAAACAGGATTAATTGTGCCTATTGGTGAATGGGTATTGTATACAGCTTGTGCTCATAATAAATCTTTACAAAATGTCGGATTTCCACCTGTGACTGTTGCAGTTAACCTTTCATCTCGTCAATTTGAATTACAGGACTTGACAAAGATAGTGCTAAAGGTATTAGAGGAAACTGGATTAGAACCTCAATACTTAGAATTAGAAATTACAGAAAGTATTGCAATGCAAAATATAGAACATACTCTAAAGACAATTAGTAAGTTAAGAGCTATAGGAGTAAAGTTTTCAATAGATGACTTTGGTACTGGATATTCCTCCTTAAGTCAACTAAATAACTTTGCTGTAAATAAGCTAAAAATTGATAAGTCTTTTGTAGAGAAGGTTGGTGGAAATGAAGATAACTCAATAATTGCTTCAACTGTTTTAGCTTTAGGAAAAAGCCTTGAACTGATTGTAGTTGCTGAAGGTGTAGAAAATCAAGAACAGGTTAACTTTTTTAAGCAAAATAATTGCGATGAAATGCAAGGTTATTTTTTTGGTAAACCTATGTCTAGCGAGGCTTTTCAAAACTTCTACTCTGAAAAACTCAAAAATCAAGGATAAGATTTGGTGTTATAGAAAATGTAACATAAAAAAACCTAGTGATATCTACAAAGCCTAGGTTTTTTAATGTTCATAGGTATAAATTAGCCTTATTTTTGTATGAGATAAAATTATATAAGTAGATAACAATAAAATTAATCCAGAAAATAAAAGACGAATACCCACAAGGTATTCGGGACTAAAGAATTCCTGTTAGAAAAAATTCTGTTCTAAAGCAAGTTATATGATCGCTTATAAGAATAGTTGGTATTCTTTCATCTATTCTATTAATGATAATATATATAATTCTGACATAAACTCTTTTTGTCTCGATAACATCATCATAATATAATTTTCTGACCAGAGATTGACTTATTATTAATAATTGAGTGTTTTATATTGTTCGATTATATTGTTATCAGTTATATTTCATACACATATTATATCAATGAGTGTTACGAAGTCAACGAAAGAAGAAATAAACTATGCCTGTCGTGTCACTATGTATAATATAAAGTATTCTATAGGATACTTTAGTATTAATGAGATAATATTATCTAGTGAGATTTTTTTATTTACAACATATTGTAGAAAGATGATATGATAACATTCGTCGCTGAGATAGTGGCAAATAATCAAGTGAAAATTTCTAGTCAAAAAAGTGTTGACAAAGATCTAGTTCACATGATAGTATATAAAAGCTGTCAACCACATAATAAATTACTCAATAATGCAACTGCAAGTTGGTAATAAATTACTAGTTGACGAGCTGAAAGAAACATGATAAGATATAAATCCAGTCGCAAATAAGCGACACGATCTTTGAAAATTAAACAGAGTGAGATAAGAAAAACTTATCTATTAAATAAACCAGCAATTCTTTTGAGCTACTAG
>NZ_JABAIW010000116.1:0-3403 GCF_014231265.1 Clostridium sp. DJ247
TAATCTAGTAGCTCAAAAGAATTGCTGGTTTATTTATATAGATAAGTTTTTCTTATCTCACTCTGTTTAATTTTCAAGGATCGTGTCATCTCATCTGACGACTATTATATGTTATCATACTACTTTGAATTCGTCAACACTTTTTTTATTTTTTAAATTTAACTCATTTTTTATAGAAAATAACACATTATTGGTTGAAATTCATTTAAATTCGTTTCGCCTTCAAACGACATGATCTATAATATCATGGAATTTAAAGTGATACTTATAAATATAGGTCATTATTTAAGATTATATTATTAATACTTTGTACCTCCCATGTATTCCTTCATTTTTCTATTATAGATACCCCAGGACAAGTTTATAGTGACTTTTATTATAGATCATATATAACTTAGAAACTCAATATATAATTATGATATGTTATTAATCAAAAATGTTACATTGAAATACTTTTGCTTAATTCACAGTTAGAGGTTCAGTGAACTGCTCACCACTTTAGAATAGGGAGTATTCTGTTCAATATAGCCATTACAACAAGTTTACTCACGCTATTAGTAAGGTCATCTCTATCTCCCTATATCGGATATCTACTCAACTTTAGTAACCTAGATATTATAAAATTGCTCTTTCTTTACTCAGAACAATACTCACAGAGTAATCTATCATATAAAATTAAAAAACTTTGTATCTCTGCCTAAGAGCTTCGCACAAAATAACAGATTTTAGTTCTCTGCTTAGATTCCAGCTCTAGACTAATTAAAAATATTTAACGTGACGAAGTATGGCAATATATTCCATAGTATATGCAAAATTTTTACTCTGTAAATCTATATATTATAGTTCCTGATCCTCAGATATTTTATTCATTAATTCTATTATTCTACTATGTAAAATAGGATGTGTAATATATGGAGCAATATCTGATAGAGGTCTTAAAACAAATAACCTCTCATGCATTCTTGGGTGTGGAATTATTATTTCTTCCTGTGATGTTATTAAATTATCATAAAGTAATATATCTAAATCTATAGTTCTTGGTCCCCACTTAACCATTCTTTCCCTTTTAAGTTCTTTTTCTTTTTCCAGCAAAAACTTCATAAGCCTAATAGGTGACAATAATGTTTTTATTTCTATTGCTCCATTTAAGAAATTATCCTGTTCTAAGTATCCTACAGGCTTAGTTTCGTAGAAACTAGATGTTTTTGTAACTTTATTAAAAGTTGAGTCATTTATGAGGTTTATAGCAGTTTCTAAATTTGTCTTTCTATCTCCCAAATTAGATCCTATAGCTATGTAGGCTGTATGCCATTGCCTGTGGATTTCCACAGCAGCATAATCTACAGGTTTACCTATTGGAGCCCAAGGTTTCTTTATTTTAACCTCTACTCTATTTACTAAATCATATTTTAGCAGTATAAATTGAGCCAATTCTTCAGCTGCCTTTTCAATTAAATCATATTTTTCTTTTTTGAATTCTTCTTCTACATCGCAACACAACTGAGCATAGTTAACAGTTTTTGTTAAATCATCATTTTCTGCAGCTGGCTTTAAATCTAAAAAAAGTGTTAATGATATTAGGAAGCGCTGCCCCATATCTTTCTCTTGTTGATTAACTCCATGAAAAGCATATACTTCTAAGTCTTTTACGTGTATTTTATCCATATTTATATTATCTCTCCTCACAAAACATATTAAGTGTTAAAAGTTATAGGCTCCCTCTTTTCAACAATCGGGAGCCTATATGCTAATGAAAGTATTAATAGATTATTTTATAGTTTTTCTTACCTTCAGACCAATTGCACTTATTGGCAGCTTTACACAAAAAACATTTTCTTGATAGCTTATCACTTATATAGAATATATAATTAAAGGAGTTTTCATTGTCATCTTTTTTTCTATGTTTCAATATTGCACTTAATATTACCTCGATCTCATCGTTGTTATATCCACTCTCTATTAATATTTCCTTTGAAAGTTTATAACTAGCAAGATCATGTGAAATATCTTCCTCATACTGCATCCATCTGCCAATATCGTGGAGCATAGCCGCCCCATAGATAATTTCCTTATTTATAGTTAACTTCCTTTCTAAAACCATTATATACGCTAATCTTGCTACATCTAAGAAGTGTTGCATATCGTGATGGCAAAATTCTCTATTTACTTCATGCTCTTCGTTTTTCGCTATATACTTCTTAAATTTAGGGTTATTTATAATTGCATTAACTCTATTCAATGAATCATAACTCCTAACTATAATTTAATCATTCTATATATCTCTTCCTTTAAGCTAGTATCTTCCTTAAATTTTCCTCTTGTAACCACAGTTACCGTTTTACTTCCTGGTTTTTTTACACCTCTCATAGTCATGCACATATGCTCTGCTTCTATTACAACCATAACACCTTGCGCATCTAAAAACTCCATAATGGAATCTGCAATTTGCGACGTCATTCGCTCTTGAAGTTGAGGTCTTTTAGCAAATATTTCAACAGTTCTAGCTAGTTTACTTAATCCTGCAACTCTTCCATTAGATATATATGCAACATGAGCTTTGCCGTAAAAAGGAACAAGGTGATGTTCACACATTGAATAAAACTGTATATTTTTCTCCAATATTATATCATCATTATCTACACTGAAGGTTTTCTTTAAATGTTCTTCTGGAGTAGAATGTAACCCTGAAAATATTTCTTTATACATTTTAGCAATTCTATCAGGAGTTTCCTGTAACCCTTCTCTTTCTGGATCTTCTCCTATGGCTTCTATAATCATCTTTACAGCATCTTTAATTTTATTTTCATCTATCATAACCTTTTGTTGAACACTAGCCTTGTTAAGGATTTGTTCAACGGGCCTCCTCTCATATGGATAAATTCAAAAATGTTATAATCTATATTAGTATTTTACAATATTATCATAGATTATAACATTTTAATTATCTCATTACAAGAATAGTACTATGTTAACTTGAATTTGTAGTTATAATTCTTACTTATCATAGTAACAATTATCCCTGTTTATACATAATAGGTAATTTTTTTAAATAATAAAGATTTATAACTATAATTCCATCTATCTTTGTAGCAATAGTATCATCTATTAAGTTTTTTTCTAAGTATAATTGCTTTTTATGTTAACTAAAAGACATTATGTAATTTATTTTTCTAAGTACCTGATAATGTATTTTATTTAATTTTTGCTAAATAAAAAACACCCCATATAATACATGAAGTGTTTTTGGTGGCTAGACCAGGAATCGAACCAGGGACACGAGGATTTTCAGTCCTCTGCTCTACCGACTGAGCTATCTAGCCAAAATATATAACCTAGCAGCGACCTACTCTCCCACAGGGCCTCCCCTGCAGTACCATCGGCACTGTGAAGCTTAACCGTCGTG
>NZ_JABAIW010000117.1:0-3311 GCF_014231265.1 Clostridium sp. DJ247
TGTTGATTTCCACTTTGTTTTATCCTACTTTTTTCAAGTTATTTTATCCGGCTAAATTTTAAATTTACACTTTAGGTTATCCTATAATTACAATAAATTAACCTAAAGTTTCACTTAATTTTATCTTTATGTAAGAATAAGAACTACCTACGGTGAGGTATCTACAACGCCTTGTGCTTACTGCTTTTTAATTAAACAAAAAGAGCAGTGAACTGCTCTAAATAATGAAAATTTATTTAAGAGTTAAAGATAATCTGCTATCGCAGATAAAGCTTTGGCAACAGTAATACCATCAACAGTACCTAGTACTTTACATAGTCGTTCTTCATTCCAAAAGCTATCCTTAAAGCTTGATAAGTGGCAACCAGCACCCCAATCTGGTATGCAGGCAAAATTACCACCATCAGTGGTTCCTACAATCACATTTATACCACTTCTACTTTCTATTTTTATTTCGTAATGACTTCCATGATCAATTATTTTTGTAATAGTTCCTGTCCAAGACTCAGTTCCAGTCTCCGTATCTAATTTACAATTAAAAGTAGTTACCATTAACTGATTCACCCCTTTATATAAGATTTATTTCATTTTGAGCTAGCATTACAGTTTCTGTATCAATGACTTTTAAGCTTTTTTGATAACCGATTATTAAGCACTTTTCAATAAGAGAATTAAGCAGCCTTGTAGAGCCATTACAACAAGAATTTATTGCTTCCAGCGCGTTAGCGTTAAAAATTTCATTGAATACTCCACAAAGTTTTAATCTTGAAGAAATGTACTCGATGACTTCTTCCTTGCATATACCTTCATAATTATAGTTAATTACAATTCTCTGTTTTAATGCTTCATGAATTTGCTTTGATAATATATTATTTAAAAGTGGCTGTCCACAAAGTATTAGTACAGCATAATTTCTTGAATCCATATCGAAATTCAGCAGTAATTTTAAGTCGTTTAAGACTTCTGTTTTTAGATATTGAGCTTCGTCTATAATAATCACAGGGGTAACTTTTTTGTCCTTAGATAATGAAATAATTCTTTCCTGTATAGCTTTAAAAAGATCAATTTTTTTAGAGTAAATTTCTACACCTAAGCCGTAGGCTAAAGATTTATAAAATTCTAATACCGTAACAGTAGATAGTGTAAGATAAATAACTTTATACAGGTTAGAGTTTAATGAGTTTGTAAAACATCTTAAGGTATAAGTTTTTCCTATTCCCGAAAGACCTGTAAATAAACCTATTCCTTTCATATTTTTAAGATGTTCTAATCTTGACATTGCCTGTGAAAAGTCATGAGATTGGAAAAAGTTTTTTTCACTTAATCCCTTCTCAAAAGGGTTAAATTCCATTCCCCAATATGATTTATACATTTTCTTTTCCTCCATTTACTTTAGAATAATCAATAACATTTCTTTTTATCTTTGAGTTATCAACTTTTTTTAAAGGATAAACCGTATCAGATATTTTATTGTCTTTATCAAAAATAAAGGCCTTGTCCAAATTAATGGGTGAATATCTAACATTAATTCTCTGTCCTATGTATTTTGCAGGTACTTCAAATTGTGTGGAGTTTAAGCTTATAGTGGCATCATTATTAACTTTTCTACTTACTCGATGCAGAAAATGATTATCTAGCTCATCTGCTGGTATGAATTTTATTTTTTCCATATCCTTGACATATCTTTCTCTAGGACTTATCTTTAGAGAGGAATGAATATAATTACTATATTTTTCATTTAGATATTTACTGAAATCCATATTTAAGGCTTCTAGCGAAGCGTAATCGTTCCAGTTAATACCGTTCATCCAGTTATCTTTTATAGTTCTAAAGGAACGTTCTATTTTGCCCTTAGATTCTGGGCTATACGCCTTTGTATGAATCAATGTAATTCCTAAAGAAGCACAAATTAAACGTAGTTGGTCATTTTTATAGGTTCCACCGTTATCTACAAATATTCTTTTAGGAATGCCATATTTTGAGATAGCTTTCTTGAAAACAATTTGCATATTCACAGCGTTGTCATAGAAAAAGAACTCTCCATGAAGAATTAGCCGAGAGGCGTCATCAATAAAAGTAATTAAGAATGTTTTCTTTTTCTGTCCATTAATCTTAATAATTGGTCCATGAGATGTATCAGATTGCCAGCAATCATTGGCAAATTCCATTTCATAAGCCCTTCTATCTACAGGGGCTAATTGATTTCTTTTTAAATTATTTTCCCGTATGTACCTTAAGACTGTTGCTAAAGATGTCTTATTTGCCTTAACATAGCCTTCTTCAACAAGTTTTTGATAAACCAAAGTTCCAGTTATATAAGGCAAAGAGTCCTTTAACTCATGAATTTTTGCGATAGCATTAGAGTCAATATTTCTAGGTTTTCCTACATCGGCTCTCGCCTTAGGTATAAGTGCATCAAAACCTCCATGCTTATAATTTAAAAACCACTTCTTTATGGTACCAGAAGAAAACCTAACGGTAGTTCCATTTGGTAAAGTATGCTCTTTAGAAGCGATATCTCTAAAAAATTCATTTTTAGAAGCTGCTTCATAAGTTTCGTTAACTAATGGAGCTATTAAAGAGAATTTAAAAAGAGCTATTTCATGTTTTTCTCTATCTTCCATACACAAAACCTCCTGAAAATATTTTAATATGATGTTACCAAGCCATAAGCTTTAAATCTATTCAAGAGTTATGTGGGTGAGAAAAAGTACTCAATAAAAGCCTCCAATGTAAATTGGGCGAGGTAAAATATTTTGAAACTTCAACATTAGAAATATCCATTGGGAGTTGAAGAAATATTGGTATAAAAAGTTTCCATTGAACTGATAGTTGTTAATTTCAGATACTATGGTATCTAGTCCAGAAGCTACGGCGTAGCCTAAACTTCTTAAAACAGTTGTACAGGAATTAAGAAATATTGAAAATTTTGATATAAACATATAAAGGATTTGGAATGAAATAGAGAAATTTGAGCATATCTCTAAAACTCTATGCTCATTGGAATAAAACTCTGTGAGAACACTTAAAATAAATGAAAAAGAATAAATGCAATAAGGTATAATATCATTGGGTAGAATGGCATGAGTACTATTACAGGAAGAACATTTAACCCTCAAGATACGTATTTTTCTATCCTTTACGTTTTGTGAATCATCGATAAAGCAAATGTTTCTTTCATAGCTGCCATGTCTAGTAAGAGAATGCTTTCCACCACATTTAGGACAGATGTAGTAAAAAATCGAATAGTTATTTAAAATTTTTTCATTATAGTTATTGTAATTAACATTAAAATCTATTATCATAATATC
>NZ_JABAIW010000118.1:0-3097 GCF_014231265.1 Clostridium sp. DJ247
AATCTAGTAATATGCTATGCTACATAAATTAAATTTAAAAGTTCCATGCCTATATATTACAAAAAACTTCAATTTAAACCTTACTAAAATGTATAAATTTATAAAAGTAATCACGAATATGAAGAAACGTATAGCATACATTAGAAATTTGTAGAAATTTAGTATGAAAGTATAAATATTCAATAGTATAAATAGTTGACTGAAGAATAATATAGAGTTAAAATAATTATATAACTATAAAATTATTACAATAATTTTATTTGTATAATAATATGTGTAAAATAATATAAAGAACTATTATAAATACAATATAAAATTTTAATGCAAAAATACATGAATATATCTATGATATGTCTAAAAAGATACTGATTAGATTGAGGTTTATTATGTCACAGGAGCAGTTTGAAGCGCAAGAAAAAATAAGAAAATTAGTTGTTAAAATTGTAAAGCACTACAGAGGAAAAGGACCAGAGTTTGTAAAAGTTAAGATAGATAACTCTATTATAACTATACATATAAAAGGAATTCTTTCTAATTTATCGGAGATTTTGGTCAAAGAAGGTGCAGCTGATATAGTAAAAGATTATTGGAAAATTTTAAAGCCTCACCTAGAAAAACAGTTTCTAGATGAAGTATATGACATAATTGGTAAAAATTTTGAATATAGTTGGCAAATAGATAATCTAGAAAATAATAATCGAACAATAACTATATTTTTGAAGTTAATAGATCATGGTTTGATTGAAAAGAAAGATATGTAAATATTTTAGCTTTTAATAAACCAGTACGTGCTTATAATGAGCTTTGTACTGGTTTTTTTGATTTTATTAAAAAAGGAGAATTGTTATGGAAAATAAAGTATTAACTGTCTGTCCATATTGTGGTACTGGTTGTAAAATGTATCTAGTCGTAGAAGATGGACAAATAGTAAGAGCAGAAGCTGCTGATGGAAGAACTAATGAAGGAAATTTATGTTTAAAAGGTTATTATGGATGGGATTTTCTAAATGATCCTAAAATACTTACTGCCAGATTAAAAAAGCCTATGATAAGAAAAAATGGACAATTAGAAGAGGTTTCTTGGAATGAAGCTATAGGATTCGTGGCTGATAAGTTAACTGCTATTAAAGAAAAATATGGTCCAGATGCTATTATGGGAACTGGGTCTGCAAGAGGACCTGGAAACGAAGCTAATTATGTAATGCAAAAATTTATGAGAGCAGTAATAGGAACTAATAATATAGACCACTGCGCTAGAGTTTGACATGCTCCTTCAGTAGCCGGTCTGGCTTACTCATTAGGAAATGGTGCAATGTCTAATTCTATTCCAGAAATAGAAAATACTGATCTATTATTCATATTTGGATACAATGGTGCAGATTCTCATCCAATTGTTGCAAGAAGAATAGTTAAAGCAAAAGAAAAGGGAGCTAAAATTATTGTAACTGACCCTAGAGTAACTGAGTCTGTAAGAATTGCAGATTTGTGGCTGCCTTTAAAAGGTGGAACTAATATGGCGTTGATTAACGCTCTTGGGAATGTTTTAATAAGTGAAGAACTATATGATAAAGAGTATGTTAAGAAATATGTAGAAGGTTTTGAAGATTATAAGACTTCTGTAGAAAAATATACTCCAGAATATGCAGAAAAAATAACAGGAGTTAAGGCAGAAGAAATTAGACAAGCTGCAAGACAATATGCTAAAGCTAAAAATGCTATGATACTATATGGCATGGGCGTATGCCAATTTTCACAAGCTGTTGATGTAGTGAAAGGCTTGGCTTCTTTAGCACTGCTAACAGGTAATTTTGGAAGACCTAACGTAGGAATTGGACCTGTACGTGGTCAAAATAACGTACAAGGTACTTGTGATATGGGAGTGTTACCAAACGTATATCCAGGATATCAGTCTGTTACAGATGATAAAGCAAGAGAAAAATTTGAGAAGGCATGGGGTGTAAAGCTTCCTAGTAAACCAGGATATCATTTGACAGAAGTACCTCATTTAACTTTACATGAAAATAAAATAAAGGCTTATTATATATTTGGAGAGGATCCTGTTCAAAGTGATCCAAATGCCGCAGAAGTAAGAGAAGTTTTAGATGAGCTAGAGCTAGTAATAGTTCAGGATATTTTTATGAATAAAACAGCTCTTCATGCTGATGTAATTTTACCAGCTACTGCCTGGGGAGAACATGAGGGAATCTACTCTTCAGCTGATCGTGGTTTCCAAAGATTTAGAAAAGCTGTGGAACCTAAAGGTGATGTAAAGCCTGATTGGCAGATTATATGTGAAATAGCTACGGCTATGGGGTACCCAATGAAGTATAATAACACAGAAGAAATTTGGGATGAAATGAGAAGCCTCAGCCCAGTGTTTGCTGGAGCAAGCTATGAAAGAATTGATGAATTAGGAAGTATTCAATGGCCTTGTCCAACTGAAGATCATAATGGTACACCTTACTTATATGAAGGAAATAAATTTACAACACCTAGTGAAAAGGGACAGTTATTTGCTTGTGAATGGAGACCTCCTATGGAATTACCAGATGATGAATATCCATTAAGTCTGTCAACAGTAAGAGAGGTTGGACACTACTCTGTAAGAACTATGACAGGAAACTGTCGTGCTCTTCAGCAATTAGCTGATGAACCTGGTTATATACAGATGAGTATAGAAGATGGAGAAAATCTTAGAATTGAAGATCAAGAACTGGTAAGAATAAGCTCAAGAAGAGGAAGTATAATAGCAAGAGCTTTAATTACTGATAGAGTAAAAAAAGGTTCCACATATATGACCTACCAGTGGTGGGTAGGAGCTTGTAATGAGCTAACAAGTGACCATATGGATCCTATTTCCAAGACTCCTGAATTTAAATATTGTGCAATAAAGGTAGAAAAAATAGAAGATCAACAATGGGCTGAACAATATGTAAGAGATGAATATGAGAAAATTAGAAAACAGATGAATGCTGTGCATTAATAATATCTTGATTATGAATAAATAAAACTTAAAGTTTTGTTGTCATATAACCATGCCCGAAATTTAACTTATACTCCGGAATATGATGCCAAACTTCGGCACGTTAAAAACTTTT
>NZ_JABAIW010000119.1:0-3032 GCF_014231265.1 Clostridium sp. DJ247
AGTGGAAATCTTCTTGAAGAGATACAACCAGGTGGATATACAATAAAGAATTATTATGATAAAGATGACAATCTTATGAAAACAGAAGCTTCTGGAGGAAGGGAAATTCTTTATCATTATGATGATAGAGGAAATATATTAGAAGAATTAGTAAAAATACAGGGTGAAAGCTATGCTAAGACCAGTTACACCTATGATGAATATGGAAGAATACTTACTAAAACAGATCCAGAAAAAAACACTATAAGATTAAAATATGAGCATAAACATATTAATAGAGCTACCATAGTAAGAGATCCAGAGGATAATGTATATAAATATAAGTACGATGATGCAGGTAGAATGACATTATTAACTACAGCTTATGGTACTATAGAGTATGGTTATAATGCCTTAAATAAGAGGACCCACATAATTGATGCAAAGGGTAATGTAATAAGATTGATGTACGACAAGATGGGAAATCTTGTGAAGAGGGTACTGCCAAACGAATATAAAGCTGCTGTAGATAATGGTAAAGGCTATGAATACAGATATGATGCTTTTGATAGACTTATACAAACCACTGACCCACTTCAAAATATTTTTGCAGTAAGGTATGATGCAGAAGGAAATATAATTAAAGAAATAAACCCAAATTATTATGATAGATATAATGATGATGGACTAGGTGTGGAATATGAGTACGATCACAATAATAGAAGAATAAAAACCATATATCCAACTGGTGGAGTTTATAGAGTAAAGTATGATGCAGTAGGAAATATAATAAAGACCATAGACCCTGTAAACTATAATAAAGAAAATGATGATGGAAAAGGTACAGAATACTTTTATGATGAAAGAGACAGACTTGTAACTATAAAAGACCCAGAGGGAAATGTATCAAGAAGATTTATTTATGATGAAGAAGATAATGTTGTAAAAGAAATAGATGCCAAGGGATATTTAAGTGCTGATAATGATGAAGAGCGTTATGGAACACTCTATAAATACAATATTGCAGGATGGATGCTTGAAAAAAGAGTGCCTGTAGCAGAAGATTTAGGGAATATAAAGTATAATGTAACCTTATATTCTTACGATAAAGCAGGAAACAGAATAGAAGAGAAAATATCCCCTGAATATGTAAATGAAACTGGATATCCAAAGGAATGGAATACTATTAGCTACAGCTATAATAAAAATGGCTTAGTAAATAAGATTACAGACAGTATAGGAGCTGAAATACAGTATACTTATGACTGTTTAGGCAATAGAACTTTAGAAAGAAGTAGAATAAATGCTAATACTTATAAAGTAAAAAGATACTATTACAACAGCATAGGCTGGCTGGAAAAAGTAAGTGAAGAGATAAATGAAGGAGATTTAGCAGAAGAGACAAAAGGAAAAACATCATCTAAAACCCTATATGAGTATGATGGAAATGGTAATATAACAAAGGTAATAACTCCAGAAGGTTACGAAAACATAGTTCGTTATGATGCTGCAGATAGACTTGTGGAGATTGTACAAAGAGATCCAAAGGATGAAGAGTCTAAAAGAAGCACAACCTATGAATATGACAGTGCTGGAAACATCATAAAAGAAACAGATTGTAATGGTTATTCTATTATCTATAAATATGATGCTATGAACAGGCAGACAAAGATAATAGATAAAGAAGGTGGAGTGACAAGATTATTCTATGATGCAGTAGGAAACATAATAAAACATGTAACTCCAGAAAACTATAATGCAGAAGATGATGATGGAAAAGGTACAAGCTATAGCTATGACAGTATGAATCGTCTTGTGGAGGTAACCAATGCCCTTGGCGTAATTGTACAGAAAAATAAGTACAACGAAGTTGGAGAGCTTATAGAAAAATTAGATGCTTCAAAAACTGGTGTGGAATACAGTTATGACATAGGCGGAAGGGTTAAGGCAGTAGTAACTCCAGGTGCAAAACAAAAAGGTACAGTAAGCCAGCAGTACACCTATGATGCCCTTGGAAATATAACAGGAATAAAAGATGGAGAAGATAATGAAACTTTCTACAGCTTAGATTTATGGGGAAAAGTAAAAGAAGTACAGAAGGCTGATGGAAGCCGTGAGTGGTATGATTATGATTATGCAGGAAATGTAACAGCCGCAGTAGATGGTAATGGAAATAAAACAGAGTATACTTACAACAGCTTAAATCTTCTAGCACAAATAAAAGATCCAGCTGGAGAAGTAATGACCTATAAATATGACAGGCAGGGAAGACTGGCAAGGCATGTTGACAGAAACAAGAATATAATTGAGTATCTCTATAATCAAGATAATAACTTAGTTAGTAGAAAAGATGCAGCTACAGGAATATCAGAAGAATATAAATATAATAAAGATGGAAGCTTAGCTGCAGGTATAAGTGGAGGTAAGGTTTATAACTACACTTACACTCCAAATATGAACCTTAAGAGTAAGAGTATAAATGGAAAAATTGTACTTGAATATGACTACAATAAAGATGGTAATATAACAGCTTTAAAGGATATAACTGGTAGAAAAATAAGTTATAATTATGATATAATTGGAATGTTAAAAGAGGTATTGGATGGCAACCAACAGGCAGCTTCTTATACTTATAATCCAGATAATACAATATCTGCTATAAAGTATGGTAATGGAATAAACATACAGTATAATCATGATGTAGACAAAAATATATCAGGAATATTAGCAAAAACAAAAGAAGGTAAAGAGCTTCTAAATCACAGGTATTTCTACGATAATAACGGTAACCAAATAAGAAAGGACGAAGGCGGAAATGTAACAAGCTACGCTTATGATACCTTAAATAGACTGGAAAAAGTAATATATCCAAATCAAACAATAGAATCCTTCGGCTATGATAAGGTAGGTAACCGCATAAAGAGAACTTTGGATTCACCAGTAGGTTCTCAAGTAACAAGCTATAGCTATAATGAAAGAAATAGACTAACATCATTAATTGAAGGCGAAAATTTAACAAATTTCAAATATGATAATCAAGGGAATCTTATATC
>NZ_JABAIW010000011.1:0-96794 GCF_014231265.1 Clostridium sp. DJ247
TTCTAAGATTTTTTCTCAAATTTTCACTAAGACTAATAAAAAATATTTAAATGTGACTTCAACATTGGTAATATATCGCTACGTATAAGTTAAATTTAAGTTATTGTTATCTATATATTACCCCCTTGCTTATAGTTGTTTATAAGAAAGGGGGTAAATATTATTATAAATTCATAATAAAAAAACAAGTTTTTGGATATTATTGTTATATATATATGATAGCAATGTGGTATAATAAATAACACTAAATATTTATATATGTATGCAATTAGGGATGATGGCCCAGTAGATAAAGTGAAACTGATATGTTGAAAGGGGAATATAAATAATGGAATTAGAGATAGGCAAAGTGTACCATGGATTTAAGTTATTAGAGAAAAAAGACTTAAATGAAATTAAGTCGGTTGGTATATTGTTTGAGCATGAAAAAAGTGGGGCTAGACTACTTTATTTAAAAAATGATGATGATAACAAGGTTTTTTCCATAAGTTTTAGAACCCCACCAGAAAATAGCACAGGAGTTCCACATATATTAGAGCACTCAGTATTATGTGGTTCTAGAAAATTCCCTACAAAAGAGCCTTTTGTAGAGTTAGTTAAGGGATCATTGAATACATTTTTAAATGCATTTACTTTTCCTGATAAAACTATGTATCCTGTAGCAAGTATAAATGATAAAGATTTTAGAAACTTAATGGATGTGTATTTAGATGCAGTTTTTTATCCTAATATATATAAGCATCCAGAAATCCTAATGCAAGAAGGATGGCATTATGAATTAGAAAATAGCAACTCGGAAATCACTTACAAAGGTGTAGTATATAATGAAATGAAAGGGGCTTTTTCATCTCCAGAATCAATACTTTTCCGAAAGATATCAGAATCCTTGTTTCCAGATACTCAATATGGGGTTGAATCAGGTGGAGATCCCGATGTAATTCCAAATTTGACTCAAGAAGAGTTTTTATACTTTCATAAAAAACATTATCATCCATCTAATAGTTATATTTATCTATATGGTGACATGGATATACAGGAAAAATTAAAATTTATAGATGAAGAATATTTGAAAGATTTTAATAGAGTTGATATAAGCTCTAAAATATCCTTCCAAAAGGCCTTTAATGAACAAAAAGAAAGGGTTATTCAGTATCCTATATCTAGTTCAGAAAAAGAAGAAGATAAAACCTTTTTAAGTATGAACTTTGCTGCTGGAAGTGCTACTAATGATGAAATATACCTAGCTTTTGATATACTTGAGCATTTGCTGCTTGAAACTCCATCTTCACCTTTAAAGAAAGCATTAATCGATGCTAATATAGGAAAAGATGTATTTGGGTCCTTTGAAAATAGTATACTTCAGCCCATGTTTAGTATAGTAGTTAAGAACTCAAATGAAAGCGAGAAGGAAAGATTTAAAAGCATAGTAATAGAAACATTACAGAAGCTTGTCAACGAAGGTATTGATAAGAAACTTGTGGAGGCATCTATCAGTATAAAAGAGTTCCAATTAAGAGAAGCAGATTACCATGGGTATCCTAAGGGGTTAATATATGGAATGAAATGTATGGATAGTTGGTTATACGATGAAAAACCTTGGATACACTTAGCTTATGAAGATACTTTAAAAAAGATAAAAACGGCTCTACAAACCAACTATTTTGAAAATCTTATTGATAAATATTTACTAAAGAATACCCATAGTTCAATACTGGTTGTGAAACCAGCAAAGGGTTTAACGGAAGAAAAAGAAGTTGCGTTAAAGAAAAAGTTAGCTGATTTTAAGGCTAGTCTTTCAGCAGAACAAATACAAGAAATAGTAAAAAATACTGCTAAGCTTAAAGAAAGACAGGTAACTCCTGATAGTGAAGAAGATTTAAAGAAAATTCCGTTATTATCTATAAGTGACATTGATATTAAGGCAAAAGAATTACCTTTAGTAGAAAAGACAGAACAAGGTATTAAAGTACTCCATCATCCTATATTTACAAATGGTATTGCATATGTAAATCTGTATTTCGGAACAGAAACAGTTAAACAGGAACACATACCTTATATATCCTTACTAAGCACTATATTAGGAAAAGTAAGTACAGAAAAATACTATTATGAAGACTTGTCAAAAGAAATAAATATAAATACAGGGGGGATTAGGTATAGTTCTCAAGCATACTCAGAGAAAGGTACTGATGAAAAGTTCCATCCTAAATTTGTTATAAGGTCTAAGGTATTAACTGGTAATATTCCTAAACTTACAGAATTAATAGGCGAAATAGTTGGTCATACTAAGTTTGATGATTATAAACGTCTAAAAGAAATAATACAAGAAACAAAATCTCGTTTAGAAATGATAATATTTGATAGAGGTCACGTAGTAGCTGCAAACCATTTATTTTCATACTTTTCTCCATTAGGCAAATATGAGGATATACTTAGTGGTTTATCATTTTATAAATTTATAGTAGATTTAGAGAAAAATTTTGATAAAAAATCTAAAGAGATAAGTGAAAACCTGAAAAATGTTGCCAAAACTATTTTTAATAAAAATAGACTAATAGTGAGTGTCACTATAGAGGATAAAGATTATCATGTATTTACACAAAACTTTGAAACAATTTATAAAGAGTTAAATGCTGATAAGATAAATTCAGAACAATATACCTTTGAATTAGGCAGAAAAAATGAAGGACTCATGACTTCAGGAAAGGTACAATATGTCTCTAAAGCATATAACTTTATAAAACTAGGGTATCAATATAGTGGTAGCTTACAAGTTCTAAGGACTGTAGCTAACTATGATTACTTGTGGAACAATGTGAGGGTTCAAGGTGGAGCTTATGGAAGTTTTTCAGCATTTCAGAGAAATGGAAACATGTTCTTTACTTCATACCGTGATCCAAATTTAAAGGAAACTTTGAGCATATACGATGGTGCAGGAGAATTCTTTAAGAATTTTGATGCAGATGGCAGACAGATGACTAAATATATTATAGGAACTGTTTCAGACTTAGATACGCCTTTAACTCCATCAATGAAAGGTGAGAGAGCAGCAGAAAACTATATTAAGAAGTTAACTTATGCTGATATTCAAAAAGAGAGAGAAGAAGTTATAAATACTACTGTAGAAAATATAAGACAATTCGGTGATATGATATCAGATGTTATGAAGCAAGATTATGTGTGTGTACTAGGTAACGAAGAAAAAATAAAAGAAAATAAAAACATATTTAATCATCTTGTGGATGTATTTGAATAAAGGTTGGGGTGTAAAACGAAAACTTAAATTATAATTTTAGTTTTGCGCTATGCCCCTTAGAGCATATAAGAAATGGCAAGTGTAAAATACACTTGCCATTTAATTTTAGTGCTTAATTTTATAAAGCATGATTTTCTTTATTGCTAGCTACATTACTATTCCAATTTTTTTGCCAGTTTCTAATGCTTTCGTAAATTATTAATACAAGCATTACTACTAAAATCATAGATAACACTGCTAGTAGGTTTTTGTGAGATGGTATATAGTTTATGAATATATTAGTAATTTCTGCAGTAAGTGCTACTACTGATATAAAGACCATAGGGATTATTGTGATTGGTACATATTTTTGTTTACCCATTTTGATTATTATAGTAGTACCTATAGCTAAGGCAATTGCGGCTAAGGTTTGGTTGGCTGTACCAAATAGAGGCCAAATAGTAGATATATTACCTGTATATAATAAGTAACCCCAAGTAAATGACATAAGGAAACTAAATAATATAATGTTAAACCAGGAATCCTTCTTTTCAAAGGGTTTATAGAAACGGCTTAATAAATCTTGGAAAAGATACCGGCCAATTCGTGTACCTGCATCTATAGTAGTTAAGATAAATAGTGCTTCAAACATTATGCAAAAATGATACCAGTAAGCCATTAAGCCTTTGAGTCCAGGAAGTTTATAGAATACATATGACATACCTACAGCCAGTGATACAGAGCCACCAGGTCTACCAGCTAGATTTTCTCCAACCATTTGTGACAGCATAGGGAGCTCTTCGGGAATCATACCTAGCTTGGCAAATACTGCAGGAGCTGAATTTATAGCAAAATAATCAGCGGTTGGTAGACAGGTTGCAGCAATTAGTGCCATTAGTGCTATAAAGGATTCTATAAGCATTGCGCCAAAACCTATAGGAAGTATATCTTTTTCATTTCTGATTAGTTTAGGGGTAGTACCAGAGCCTATTAGTGAATGGAATCCAGATAAGGCACCACAGGCTATAGTGATAAACAAAAATGGGAATACTTTACCTGGAATAATAGGACCACCGCCATTTATGAATTTAGTTACTGCAGGCATTTGTATTGTTGGTCTAACAAATATAATACCTAATACAAGAAGACCTATAACACCAAGCTTCATATATGTGCTTAGATAGTCTCTAGGGATAAGTAGTAACCATACGGGAAGAACAGCGGCACAGAAACCGTAGAAAGCTAAAATTAGAGACATTTGTTTCACATTAAAAGTTAAGTAAGGAGCTAGAAATGTATGTTGAATATATGGACCAGCAATAACACCTACTAAGATAAGAGCCATACCAATAACTGTAGCCTCAGCTATTCTACCTGGTCTTATAAATTTAAGATATATACCAATGAAAATAGCAACAGGAATTGTAAATCCAACGGTAAATGTTCCCCAAGGGCTGTTGTAAAGTGAGTTAACAATTGGTAATCCAAGCCCTGCCATTGTTATAATTAGTATAAATAGAACTGCGATGGATGTAATAAAGCCCATTCTTTCACCAAGATTTGTCCTCGCAATTTCAGCGATGGATTGGCCATCATGTCTAACTGAAGCTAGTAATACAACTATATCGTGGACAGCACCAGCAAATACGCCTCCGATTAGTATCCAAAGAGCTCCAGGTAAGTAACCAAACTGGGCTGCTAAAACAGGTCCAATTAGTGGGCCCGCACCAGCTATAGCTGCAAAGTGATGTCCTAGTAATACCCACTTGTTAGTAGGTACATAATCACGACCATCTTCATGTATCTTTGAAGGGACTGCCCTAGTTTCATCAAGAGCTAATACTTTTGCTGCTATAAAGGCACCATAAAATCTGTAACCTAGAACTAATATTAATGCACCTACAATTACCAGTACAATAGAATTCATTTATAATTCCTCCTTTTAAGTAAATTTGGTGAAACCTTAAAGTACATATTTAATAAAGTAAATGATTATTTTTAAACTGGTTAACCGTTTATAATACAATAATATTATTTGTTTTCTGAATTTAGTATAATATTTGGCTGAATGGGTGGAATTTAACAGTAAACAGTAAAAATTCAACTTTGTTTGACAGTAATGTTATAAAATTATTTAAATATTTTTATTTTGTTATATAATATATAAGGAAAGAATATTTTAAAATAAGAATACAAAAAATTTTTAAACATGAATAATAATATTAAAGAACTTTATTCATGGTTTAATGGAACATATAAACTAGTAATGAATAATAGAAAATTAAAATGGTTGCTTGGAATTTAGATTAAATTTTATTCAGTAGGAGGAATAATGATATTATGGTAAGCTTATTTACAGATAGGCTATTAATCTACGTTGACAAAATTGATGAACAGCACGAAAAAATATTTAAAGTTGTAGAAAAGCTTCAAAAAGCATGTTCTAGTCAAGGTAATAAGGAAGAATTAATAGAGCTATTTAATGTTTTGAAGATTTATATGAAAGAACATTTTGAAGAAGAGGAAAGGTATATGGTTCAATACGCATATCCTCATTATGGAGAGCACAAGGAAAACCATAATATATTCGCCAGAAAAATGAGTGTGTTAGAAAAAACAGTTAGTCTGGATTATATATCCCTTGCTAAGATAGTTGAAATTAATGAATTTATTTCAGAAGGCTTTATTACACATATTTCTGACGTGGATAGTAAGCTTGGAGAGTATTTACAGGATAAACTGTAATGGAGATACTAGCAATTGTTTAATTGACATCTATATTATTAACGTTTAATATGGATATATAATGAAATCTAAGAAACTTTTTAAGTAAAAGAATATAAATCAAAATTATATTCTAATAGATTGTTAAATGGTGGTGATACCATGAAAAAGGTTCTTATTGTTAACGATTGTAAATTTGAAAGTGTTATCATGAAGGATTTCTTAATGGACTCAGGCTATAATGCGGATACTGCTAACGAGTATGACGTATTAAATAAGATAAGTTTATTCCAACCAGACATAATAATAGCAAATCTAATCATGAAAAACACTAGAGGCCATGAACTTATAGAAAAAATAAAAATAAAAAATCCTGAAATAGTATGTTTACTTTCCTCATGTGATCCTATAAAACTTCGAGATTTTACCCAAAATAGAGTTGATGAAGTTATACATACTCCCGTAGATAAATCACATTTGATAGAAGCAATAAATAGGGCCTTACATAAACATGAAAAAGTCATTTTAAACGAAAAGAATACAGACCAAATTTTTAGAAACTTAGATTTCAAAAGATTTAATTACATAGAAAATAGTAAAGAACATAATAAAGAAAACAATAGAGAAGACAATAAAGAAATTAATGATAGAGAAATTAAATTTGCATTTTGTCCATATTGTGGACATAAGCTAGATGCTAAAGATAACGGTTTTGCATTTTGCCCATATTGTGGACAAAGGTTAAGCAACTAACAGTAGGGATATAAATTAAGTAAAGCTATGAATTAAAAATATAGGGTCATAGCGCGAAACTTAAATTATACGCAGGGATATGTTGCAAAAACTGAAAGCACATTTAAAAATTTTTTTATCAGTCTTAGTGAAGTGTTTTAGACTGATAAAAAATTTTTAACGTGCTGAAGTTTGGCAACGTATCCGGTCGTATGATTTAAGTTTCTACCGCGAGTCCCCCTATACACTTTTTAATACATAGCTTCCTTACACTAAGCTTTCCCATTCTTCATAAAGAGAATCTATTTTGTTTTGGGCATCCAGTAATTGTTTGTTTACTTCACCACTTTTTTCAGGACTTGAATAAACTTCTTCTAAACAAAGTTGACCTTGAAGCTCCACAAGAAGTTCTTCTAAAGTTGAAATTTCACTCTCTATGCTTTTAATTCTTATCTTTTTATCTTTTTCTGCCTTTTCTAATTCTTTCTTTTTCTTCTTTTCATTCTGAATTTGTGTTTTAGTTCTTCCTAAGTTTTCTTCTTCTTGTTGGAATCTTAGTGGGTTTTGTTTTTTATCTATATAATAAGAGTAATTTCCTAAATATTCTTTCATGCCATCAGCATTAAGTTCATAAATTTTCTGTACAACTTTATTTAAGAAGTATCTATCATGCGATATGACAAGGACAGTACCATCATATCCTAAAATAGCCTCTTCTAAAGCTTCACGTGACATTATATCAAGATGATTTGTTGGTTCATCAAGTAATAAAAAATTAGATTTAGAAAGCATGAGCTTTAGTAGATTAATTCTACATTTTTCCCCACCACTTAAAGATGATATGCTTTTGAATACGTCATCTCCTGTAAATAAAAATGCCGCTAATGCATTTCTAACTTCAGTAGTAGTAAGCTCTGGAAAATGATCCCAAACTTCATCAATAACTGTCTTACTATCATTTAAGTTGGATTGCTCTTGATCATAGTAACCTATAAATACATTTTTTCCTAATACGGATATGCCTGTATCAGGATTTAACTCATCCATAATTATTCTAAATAAAGATGTTTTACCTCTTCCATTTTCTCCTATAAGAGCAGTTTTGTCTCCTCTCTTTATATCTAATTCTACATTAGTAAATAACTTCTTTTCACCAAAGCTTTTACTTAAGTTTTCAATGTGGAGAACGTCGTTACCACTCTTTATTTGAGTTTCAAATACTACATTTCTTATTTTATTTTCCTTGTCTGGAGCTGATATTCTTTCAATCTTATCTAAAGCTTTTTGCCTACTTTCAGCAGCTTTTATACTTTTTTCTCTATTAAAGGATCTATATCTCTCTATTATTTCCTCTTGTCGTTTTATTTCAGCTTGTTGTAGGGTAAAGGCTTTTAATTGTATCTCATAATTTTTTTCTTTTAAATCCAAATAGGTAGTGTAGTTCCCATTGTAGCAGTTCACATGTCCGTTAATAAGTTCAAAGGTTTTATTAGTAACTGCATCTAAGAAATATCTGTCATGTGAAATTAGTATAATGGTGCCTTTGTATGCATTTAAATATTCTTCTAACCATTCTATAGCATCCAAGTCTAAGTGATTTGTAGGCTCATCTAGTAGTAATATTTCAGGTTTAATTAAAAGAAGCTTACAAAGGGCAACCCTAGTTTTTTGTCCGCCGCTTAATATTTCTATAGGTTTATCAAAATATTCTTCAGTAAATCCTAAGCCTTTAAGGACCTTACTTATTTCAGCTTTATAAGTATATCCTCCGCGATTAGTATATAATTCTGAATAAGTTGTATAATCTTTTATAATTTTATTGTGATATTCCTCTTTGGAGGAATCATAAGGTTCATTCATTAGAAGCTCTAACTTATTAAGTCTATTTTCAATTTCAAGTAAGTCTTTAAATACAGAAAGCAGCTCTTTATGAATTGTATTTGAAGAATCCAAAGATAAATGCTGAGATAAGTATCCTATAGTCCTACCTTTATCGATAAAAAGTTCTCCTGAATCATAATCGCATTGATTAGTAAGTATTTTAAAAAGTGTAGATTTACCAGCTCCATTAGGGCCTATAAGTCCAACTTTTTCACCATCATTTATATTAAAGGTTATGCTTTCTAATATAACATCTATTCCATAACTTTTGTGTATATCTTTACAACCTAAGACTATCATTGTTTCACCTTCCTTAATCATATAATATTGTACTATGAATAAAGAATTTTTTATAGAGTTATTTAATAAATTAAAACAATTGAAGAGGGTTTACAGTGAAGAGGCTTATATAATATATAAGAAGAATAATAAAAATAGTATTAATCACATAAAATATAGTTAAATAATAGTATAAAAAAAAACATAAAATTATCATTGAAGGATTTTATATACAGAAAACTATAACATTTTACAATGAATATAAAATTAATGTATAATATTATCATATAATACTAAATAAGAGGTGCGGTATGGATAAGAAAAAAAATATATCAATGGCTGTAATAAAAAGATTGCCTAAATATCATAGATATTTAAATGAATTAATGAAGAATGATGTAGATAGAATATCATCAAAGGAATTAAGCGAAAAAATAGGTTTTACGGCTTCACAAATAAGACAAGACTTAAATTGCTTTGGTGATTTCGGACAACAAGGTTATGGATATAATGTAAATGAGTTATATAACCAAATAAAAAATATTTTAGGTCTTACAAAAACATATAAAACAATATTAGTGGGTGCAGGGAACATAGGGCAGGCTATAGCAAACTATACAGAATTTGAAAAGTTTGGATTCGAGGTAAAGTCCATATTTGATATAAATCCCAAAATAATAGGAATTACTATAAGGGGAATAGAAATAAAAGATATAGACTACTTAAGTGATTATGTAAAGGAAAATCCTACGGATATAGGAATAATATGTGTTCCAAACAACAATGCTCAAAAGGTATGTGATATTTTAACTAAAAACGGCGTTAAAGGTATATGGAATTTTGCACCAGTGGATTTAGTGGTGCCTGAAGATGTTAAAGTTGAGAATGTTCATTTGAGTGACAGTTTGTTAACACTAAGTTGTCTATTGAATGACATAGAATAATAAACTACATTTAGATAAAAAATAAAAATCTATGTAATCAGCTAATAAGTATTTAAATATTAAGTATTTGTTAGCTTTTTAAGATAAATTGGAAGAAATTGGAATTGAAGTATATGATTTACAGGTATATAATAATAATTGAAGTACAAAACTTCAATTATTTTTTTGTATTTGTTATAATATTAACAATTTTTTGTTAACGTTGTAGCAGCTAATTAAATAATAGTTCATGGGGGAGGATAATATGGAATTTAAAAACATAACCCTTGAAAAGGAAGGAAAGATTTCCTTAATAACAATTAATAGACCTAAGGCACTTAATGCATTGAATTCAGAAACTTTAAAAGAGCTAGGTTATGCAATTGATAACATAGCTGAAGATAAGGAAGTACTGGCAGTAGTGCTGACAGGAGCTGGTAAAGCTTTTGTTGCAGGGGCAGATATAACTGAAATGAAGTATCTTAACACCGTTGGCGGAAGAAGTTTTGGAATATTAGGAAACAAAGTTTTTAGAAAGTTAGAAAATTTAGAAAAACCAGTTATAGCAGCAGTTAATGGATTTGCTTTAGGTGGTGGATGTGAAATATCAATGGCTTGTGACATAAGAATAGCTTCAGCAAAAGCTAAATTTGGTCAGCCAGAAGTTGGTCTTGGAATAACTCCTGGATTTGGAGGAACTCAAAGATTACCAAGACTTGTTGGTGAAGGTATGGCAAAAGAACTTATATACTCAGGAAAAATAATAGATGCTCAGGAAGCTTTAAGAATAGGACTTGTTAACAGAGTTGTTGAACCAGAACAATTACTAGATGAAGCAAAAGCTTTAGCAAATACCATAGCAGCACAAGCACCAATAGCTGTAACACTTTCAAAAGCAGCTATAAGCAAAGGAGTGCAAACTGATATAAATACTGCTTTATCATATGAATCAGAAGTATTTGGAGAATGTTTCGCAACAGAAGATCAAAAAGAAGGTATGACAGCTTTTGTAGAAAAAAGAGATAAAAACTTTAAAAATAGATAGGAGGTAACAATAAATGGACTTTACATTGACAAAGGAACAACAATTAGTACAACAGATGGTAAGAGAATTTGCTGAAAGTGAAGTTAAACCATTAGCGGCAGAAATAGATGAAACAGAAAGATTTCCATTAGAAACAGTAGAAAAGATGGCCAAGTATGGCATGATGGGTATTCCATTTTCTAAAGAATACGGTGGAGCAGGTGGAGATACTCTTTCATATATATTAGCAGTGGAAGAGCTATCAAAGGTTTGTGGTACTACAGGAGTTATACTTTCAGCTCATACTTCTCTGTGTGCTTCATTAATAAGTCAGTTCGGTACTCCAGAACAAAAAGAAAAATATTTAATACCACTTGCAAAGGGTGAAAAAATAGGAGCATTTGGTTTAACAGAACCGAATGCAGGAACAGATGCTGCAGGACAACAAACTGTAGCTGTTCTTGAGGGAGACCATTATGTAATAAATGGTTCAAAAATATTCATAACAAATGGTGGGGTTGCTGATATATTTGTTATATTTGCAATGACTGACAGAAGCAAAGGAACAAGAGGAATAACAGGTTTCATAATTGAAAAAGGCTTCAAGGGCTTCTCCGTTGGAAAAGTCGAAAATAAATTAGGAATAAGAGCATCTTCAACAACAGAACTTATATTTGAGGACATGATAGTTCCAGCTGAAAACATGATTGGAAAAGAAGGAAAGGGCTTTGGTATAGCAATGAAAACTCTTGATGGAGGAAGAATTGGTATAGCAGCTCAAGCTTTAGGTATAGCAGAAGGTGCCTTCGATGAAGCTAAAGCATACATGAAAGAAAGAAAACAATTTGGAAGATCATTAGACAAGTTCCAAGGCTTATCTTGGATGATGGCGGATATGGACGTGGCTATTGAATCTGCTAGATATTTAGTATACAAAGCTGCGTGGCTTAAAGATCAAGGACTTCCTTACACTGTAGAAGCTGCTAGAGCAAAACTTCATGCTGCAAATGTAGCAATGGATGTAACAACCAAAGCAGTTCAGTTATTCGGTGGATACGGGTATACAAAGGATTACCCAGTAGAAAGAATGATGAGGGATGCTAAGATAACTGAAATCTACGAGGGAACTTCACAGGTTCAAAAACTGGTTATTTCGGGAAACATTTTCAAATAATAAGGAGGATTTAGAACAATGAATATAGTTGTTTGTTTAAAACAAGTTCCAGATACAACTGAAGTTAGAATAGATCCGAAAACAGGAACTCTTATAAGAGAAGGTGTTCCATCAATAATAAATCCAGATGATAAAAATGCATTAGAAGAAGCATTAGTATTAAAAGAAAATACAGGTGCTAAGGTTACTGTATTAAGTATGGGACCTCCGCAAGCAGAAGCAGCTTTGAGAGAAGCTATAGCTATGGGAGCTGATGAAGCAATTCTTATAACAGACAGAGCCTTTGCAGGAGCTGATACTCTAGCTACTTCAAATGCACTAGCAGGAGCACTAAGAAAATTAGACTATGATATAGTGTTTGCAGGAAGACAGGCTATAGATGGAGATACTGCTCAAGTTGGACCTGAAATAGCTGAACATTTAGGAATTCCTCAAATTACTTATGTAGAAAAAGTGGATATTGATGGAGATTCATTAAAGGTTAGGAGAGCATGGGAAGACGGGTATGAAGTGATAAGCGTAAAAACACCAGTTCTTTTAACAGCAATAAAAGAATTAAATCAACCAAGATATATGCACATAGCTAACATATTTGAAACCTTTAAGAAAGAAGTAAAGATATGGAGCACAGCTGATATAGATGTAGATAAATCTCTTCTAGGACTTGCTGGATCACCAACTAAAGTTAAGAAATCATCAACTAAGGAAGCTAAAGGACAAGGAGAATTAGTTAACCAGCCACCAAAGGAAGCAGCAGCATATGCAGCTCAAAAATTAAAAGAGAAACACTACATCTAATATTAGGAGGGAATTATAATGAATATAGCAGATTACAAAGGTGTATGGGTATTTGCTGAACAAAGAGACGGACAACTACAAAAAGTTTCACTAGAATTACTAGGAAAAGGCAGAGAGCTTGCAGATAAACTAGGAGTAGAATTAACAGCACTTCTTCTAGGAAGTGATGTAGATGATATAGCAAAAGAATTAGTAGCTTATGGAGCTGATAAAGTAATATATGCAGACAGCCCATTATTAAAGCATTTTACAACAGACGGATATACAAAGGTTGTATGTGATATAGCAAATCAAGTAAAACCAGAAATAATATTAGTAGGAGCTTCCTTCATAGGAAGAGACTTAGGTCCAAGAATAGCAGCTAGACTTGCTACAGGACTTACTGCGGACTGTACATCTCTTGATATAGATCCAGAAAACAAAAATTTGCTTGCAACAAGACCGGCATTTGGTGGAAATCTAATGGCCACAATAGTATGTGCAGATCATAGACCACAAATGTCCACAGTAAGACCAGGAGTATTCGAAAAATTAGCTAAGAATGAAACTAGAGAAGGTGAAATCCAAAAGGTAGCTGCTAAGATAACTGATACAGATATAAGAACAAAAGTAGTTGAGGTAGTTAAAGTAGCTAAAGATGTTCTAGATATAGGAGAAGCTAAGGTACTTGTAGCAGGGGGAAGAGGTGTCGGAAGTAAAGAAGGCTTCAATACATTAAAGGAACTTGCAGAAGTACTTGATGGAACAGTAGCAGGATCAAGAGCTGCTATAGAGAATGGATGGTTAGAAAAGGATTATCAAGTTGGTCAAACAGGTAAAACAGTTAGACCAAATTTATATGTAGCTTGTGGTATATCAGGAGCAATACAGCATTTAGCTGGCATGCAGGATAGTGATTATATCATAGCTATAAACAAGGATGCAGAGGCTCCAATTATGAAAGCTGCTGACCTTGCTTTAGTTGGAGATTATAAGAAAATAGTTCCTGAACTTATAGCTCAAATTAAAGAATTGAGTAGATAGCAAATGTAAAGAGCTAAAGCAGAAACTTAACTTATACTCCGGAATATATTATGATACTTCGTCATGTTAAATATTTTTAATTAGTCTAAAGCTCGAATTTGAGAAAAAGCTAAGAACTTTGATAAACTCGTACCTCAAACATATCTAAAGTTCTAAGATTTTTCTCAAATTCTCCCTAAGACTAATAAAAAAATATTTAAATGTGACTTCAGTATTCATAATATATTCCTACGTATAAGTTAAGTTTCAAGCTTAAAACTCTATACAATAATAAAAAGGTAAAATAATAAATAAATTATATAAAATAGGGGGAATATCTCGTATGAAAAAAGTATGTGTTCTTGGAGCAGGCACAATGGGAGCTGGAATAGCTCAGGCTTTTGCAGCTAAAGGATATGAGGTAGTATTAAGGGATATTAAGGAAGAATTTGTTGAGAGAGGACTTATAGGCATAAAGAAAGGTCTTTCAAAATTAGTAGCTAAAGCAAAAATTACTCAAGAAGATGCAGATGCTCTTGTGGCTAGAATAACAGCAACAACTGACTTAAATTTAGCAGCTGATTGCGATTTGATAGTTGAAGCAGCAGTAGAGAATATGGAAATAAAGAAGCAGATATTTAGGGAACTTGATAAGATATGCAAGGCGGAGACTATACTTGCATCAAATACATCATCACTTTCAATAACTGAAGTTGCAGCTGCTACCAATAGACCGGATAAAGTTATTGGCATGCACTTCTTTAACCCAGCTCCAGTTATGAAGCTTATAGAAATAATAAGAGGAATGGCTACTTCACAAGAAACTTTTGATATGATCAAAGAGTTATCTTTAGCTATAGGTAAAGATCCTGTTGAAGTTGCAGAAGCTCCGGGCTTTGTTGTAAATAGAATATTGATACCAATGATTAATGAAGGTGTTGGAATATTAGGAGAAGGAATAGCTACTGCAGAAGATATAGATAAGGCTATGCAGCTTGGTGCTAATCATCCAATGGGACCTCTAGCTTTAGGAGATCTTATAGGATTAGATGTATGTTTAGCTATAATGGATGTTCTATATAAAGAAACTGGAGATACAAAATATAGAGCACATTCATTATTAAGAAAATATGTAAGAGCTGGATGGCTTGGAAGAAAGACTGGAAAGGGATTCCACAATTACGCAAAATAACACAAAAAACCATTGAGATATTCTCAATGGTTTTTTTATATATATCGACAAATTTATCATTTTGATATATAATTTTTGAAATATAATTTTTGAAATATAATTTTTGAAATATCTAATATATTATGAAACTCTAGTATGTTATAATTTAGGTTGAAGTATAAAGTTATTTATTTTAAAACATATTTTACAGGGGGTAACAAAATGTACAAAATACTTGCAAAGAGAATCTTGGCACCTAATATATTTCTAATGGATATAGAAGCACCGAGAGTAGCCAAGTCATGTGTGCCAGGACAATTTATTATAGTTAAGATGGATGAAAAAGGTGAAAGAATACCTCTTACAATCTGTGATTATGATGGGGCAAAAGGAACAGTAACTATAGTATTTCAAACCTTAGGTGGGTCAACTAAGAAGATGGCTTCATATGAAGTTGGAGATTTTTTTACTGATTTTGTAGGACCACTAGGACAACCTTCAGATTTGGTACATGAGGATATAGAAGAATTAAAGAAGAAAAATATAGTTTTTATTGCTGGTGGTGTTGGAACAGCGCCGGTTTATCCACAAGTTAAATGGCTTCATGAAAACGGAGTTAAAGTAGATGTTATTGTAGGCTGCAAGTCAAAGGAACATCTATTGCTTGAAGATGAGATGAAAAATGTATCTAAAAATTTATATGTTGCCACTGATGATGGAAGTTATGGATATAAAGGATTAGTTACAGACGTTCTAAAGAATCTTATAGATAACGAAGGAAAGAAATATGACCACGTAGTTGCGATAGGACCAATGATTATGATGAAATTTGTAGCTAAACTTACTAAGGAATATGGCATAAAGACTATAGTAAGTTTAAATCCAATAATGGTTGATGGAACAGGAATGTGCGGAGCTTGCAGAGTTACAGTAGGTGGAGAAGTAAAATTTGCCTGTGTTGATGGTCCAGAATTTGATGGACATTTAGTAGAGTTTGATGAAGCAATGAGAAGACAAGCTATGTACAAGAGCGAAGAAGGAAGAGAAATTCTTAAGGACGAAGAAGGAGAAACTCATCATAGAAAAGGCTGTGGCTGTGGAGGTAATGAATAATGGATAGAATGAAAAGAACACCAATAAGAGAACAAGATCCAAAGGAAAGAGCTATAAACTTTGAGGAAGTTTGTTTAGGTTATACTAAAGAAGAAGCTATGCAAGAAGCTTCAAGATGTTTAAATTGTAAAAACCCAAAATGTGTGGGAGAGTGTCCTGTTTCTATAAATATACCAGAGTTTATAGGTAAAGTTAAAGATGGAGAACTTGAGGAAGCAGCTAAAATCATAGCCAAATCCAGTGCATTACCTGCAGTATGTGGAAGAGTATGTCCTCAAGAAAGTCAATGTGAAGGAAAGTGTGTACTAGGTATAAAAGGAGAAGCTGTAGCTATAGGTAAGCTTGAAAGATTCGTAGCTGATTGGTCTAGAGAAAACAATGTAGATTTATCAGAAACAAAACCTAAAAATGGTAAAAAAGTTGCTGTAATAGGAAGTGGTCCAGCAGGACTTACTTGTGCAGGAGACTTAGCTAAACTTGGATATGATGTAACCATATTAGAAGCACTACACGAAGCTGGTGGAGTTCTTGTTTACGGAATACCAGAATTTAGACTTCCAAAGGATACAGTTGTTAAGCATGAGGTTGATAATGTTAAAAAGCTTGGTGTTAAAATAGAAACTAATGTAATAGTTGGTAGAACTATTACTATAGATGAGCTCATAGAGGAGGAAGGCTTTGATGCTGTATTCATAGGTTCTGGAGCAGGACTTCCAAAGTTTATGGGGATACCTGGAGAAAACCTAAATGGAGTTTTCTCAGCAAATGAGTTTTTAACAAGAAATAACTTAATGAAAGCCTTCAAAGAGGACTTTGATACACCTATAAGAGTAGGAGCGAAGGTTGCTGTTGTAGGTGGAGGAAACGTTGCTATGGATGCGGCAAGGACTGCGTTAAGACTTGGAGCAGAAGTACACATAGTATATAGAAGATCAGAAGCAGAGCTTCCAGCAAGAGCAGAAGAAGTACATCACGCAAAGGAAGAAGGAGTAATATTTGATGTACTTACAAACCCAATAGAAATTGTGGGAGACGAAAAAGGTTGGGTTAAAGGCATGAAATGTGTGAGAATGGAGCTTGGAGAGCCTGATGCTTCAGGAAGAAGAAAACCTGTGGTAGTTGAGGGATCAGAGTATATAATGGATGTGGATACAGTAATTATGTCTCTTGGAACATCACCAAACCCATTAATATCTTCTACAACTAAAGGTTTAGAAATAAATAAGTATAAATGTATAGTAGCAGAAGAAGAAACAGGGTTAACTTCTAAGGAAAAAGTATATGCTGGTGGAGATGCAGTAACTGGTGCTGCTACTGTAATACTTGCTATGGGAGCTGGTAAGAAGGCTGCTAAAGCTATTGACGAATATCTTAGTGCTCAATAGAGTATTTGTATGTAGAGGGTGCACGGTAGAAATTTAACTTATACTCCAGAATATGCTGCCAAACTTCGGCGCATTAAAAGCTTTTAATCAGCCTAAAGTTCGTGTTTTTGAAAATCTAAGAATCTTTGATAAACTCGTACCTCAAACATATCAAAGCTCCTAAGATTTTCAAGAAACACTTCACTAAGGCTGATAGAAAAGCTTTTAAAAGCGCCATCAGTTTTGGCAGCATATACCTAATCCCAAGGCATAGTAGCCGTTAACTTTCTGCTTATAAAGCGATGGTTTTAAGGTTAACAGAGAATAGATAGAAACCATGTTTAGTTAGATGAATTTATAACTAAACATGGTTTCTTATTTTTCAAACAGTGTATGGAAGCAGTGTGTATTTATGAAACAAAGCATTAAAAGATTTTTAAAACAAATTTTAGTAACCTTTTATAGGGTTCCAAAGTAGAAACTTAACTTATACGACCGAATATGTTGCCAAACTTCAGCACGTTAAAAACTTTTAATCAGTCTAAAGTTCGTGTTTTTGAAAATCTAAGAAACTTTGATAAACTCGTACCTCAAACATATCAAAGCTCCTAAGATTTTCTAAAAACACTTCACTAAGACTGATAAAAAGTTTTTAAATGTGCTTCAGTTTTGTCAACATATTCCTACGTATAAGTTAAGTTCTGATAAAAGTTAACCTTAAAGCACTTCATTGCTTTTTGAATTAGAGACAGTAACTTTGATAACATGTAATAATTATTAAAAAATATGTAATTTTATAATAGAAAAAATATTAGTATAGGGTTATAATTTATAAAAAACATAGTGGAGGATGATATGTATGTTGTTAGACAAAGTTAAAAAGTATTATGGTAAGGAATATGATCTGAATTGTGCGGAAACTATAATATATGGGGCTGATGAGGAGTATAATCTTAATTTAGATAAAAATACTTTAAAAACCATGTCAGCTTTTGGTGGGGGAATGGGTATTGAAAGTGTTTGTGGAGCCATTACTGGTGCATTAGCGGTATTAGGTGTAATTTTTACAAAAGAAAGAGCCCATGAAAGTACTAAAATAAAAGAACTTTCTCAAGAATTTTTTTATAAATTTGAAGAAAAATTGCAAACAAATAACTGTAGAGAGTTGAAAGATAAATATAGAAATGATGAAGAAAGATGTAGTGTTATAGTATATGCTGCAGCAGAAATATTAGATGAAATAGTTACAAAGGAAACAAGTAAATAATTATATGAAGAGGGATATAAAATGGATTTTGATAAGGTAGAAAGCTTTGAAAATGGAGTTGTAATAAAAAATATTAGGAATTTTGAATTAACTCATATATTTGATTGTGGACAATGCTTTAGATGGAACAGACAAGAAAATGGCAATTATATTGGAGTTGCCTTTGGAAGGGTAATAGAGGTAGAGAAAAGATATAATGATGTTATATTGTATAATACAACAGAAGAGGACTTTAAGAACATATGGATAGATTATTTTGATTTACATAGGGATTATTCAGAAATAAAAAACATATTAAGTAAAGATCCTTTGCTTAATAAATCAGTAGAATTTGGTTATGGAATTAGATTGTTAAAGCAAGATCCTTTTGAGCTTATTGTTTCATTTATAATATCAGCAAATAATAGAATACCAATGATAAAGAGAGCTATTGGTAAGATATGTACAAAGTGGGGAAAAGAATTAGAGTATAAAGGACAGAAATATTACTCCTTTCCAAATGCAGATATACTTAGTCAAGCAACTGAAGAAGAGCTAGAAGGCTGTGGTACAGGTTTTAGAGCAAAATATATAAAAGATACAGTAAGTAAAATATACTTGAATAGCACTGCATCTAATGGAGAGTATGATGAAAAATACGATATCAATTGGATAAAGTCACAAGAAGATCAAATCTGTCATAAAGAATTACAAAAGTTCTCAGGTATAGGTCCTAAGGTTGCTGATTGTATAATGCTTTTTTCTATGCAAAAATACTCAGCATTTCCTGTGGATGTATGGGTGAAAAGGGCAATGATCCATTTCTATGTAGCACCAGATGTATCATTGAAAAAAATTAGAGACTTTGGTATAGATAAATTTGGAGATCTATCTGGGTTTGCACAACAATATTTATTTTATTATGCTAGAGAAAACAACATAAATGTAGACTAAAAAAGCATATTTCTCCTTTGAAAATATTTTCTAATTTAAAGCATTTTTTATATATAATTAGTGTGCTGTAGAAATTTAGAGGATTGTCAATTTTTTTGATATCAAAAACTGTTACATTTAATTCAGTTATCTGTTATAATAGATAAAGAGATATTGTTAATGATTTAACTAATAGTACACTTCGAATTTATTTACATAATTTTAACATTTTTTATGTATTGTTATACAGTTTAAATTAGGGAGAGGGAGAAATAAAATGATAAATTTTGAAACTCAGTTAAAAAAACTTAAATATCTTGTATTAAAGGAAGTAACAGGTTTAGCTAAGGATGGAAAGATTAATAAAGAAGAGTTAGAGAAAATTCCTTTTAACATAGTACCAGGAGATAAATCTGAATATAGATGCTGTGTATATAAGGAGAGAGCTATAATATATGAAAGAGCAGTTTTAGCTTCAGGATTTATGCCTAACAAAGGAGTACAGTCGGAATTAATTACTAATACAGATGACGAACAAATATTATATGTGCTATCTCCAGCCTGTGATAAATGTCCTATAGATAGATATACTGTAACTGAAGCTTGTAGAGGATGCATTCAGCATAAATGTATGGAAGTATGTCCTGTAGGAGCTATAGTTAGAGTTGCAGGTAGAGCTTATATAAATCAAGAACTTTGTAAAGAGTGTGGTATGTGTAAGAAGGCATGTCCATATAGTGCGGTAGCAGAAGTAATGAGACCTTGTAAGAGAGCCTGCCCAACAGGAGCATTAGAAATAAATCCTGAAAATAATATAGCAGTGATAGAGAAAGAACAATGTATAAATTGTGGTGGATGTATGTCTGCATGTCCTTTCGGAGCTATATCAGATAGAAGCTATATTACTAATGTTGTAGCGGCTTTAAGGGACAATAAAAAGGTATATGCAGTAGTAGCACCAGCTATAACCGGACAATTTGGACCTAAGGTTACAGTTGGACAAATTAAAGATGCCTTTAAAAAGATGGGCTTTGAAGACATGATTGAAGCTGCCTGTGGAGCGGATGCTGTTACAGTTCATGAAGGCAATGAATTTGTTGAAAGAATGGAAAGTGGACACAAATATATGACTAATTCTTGTTGTCCAGGCTTCTTTAGCTATATTCAAAAGAAATATCCAGATCAAGCAGAAAAAATATCAGGAACAGTTTCTCCAATGATTGCTACAGGAAGAATGATAAAGAATATAGATAAAGATGCTGTTGTGGTATTCGTTGGACCATGTACTGCTAAAAAGAATGAAGTTAGCAGAGAATCTGTAAAAGATGCAGTAAATTATGTTATGACTTTTGAAGAAATAGCAGCTTTAATGGGTGCTTATGATATAGAGCCACAAGATTGTGAAGATATACAAGTGGAAGATGGATCAGTATTTGGAAGAGGCTTTGCTCAAGGCGGAGGGGTTACAGCAGCTATAGAAAACTATGTTAAAGAAAAAGGTATATCAGAAGTTGAATTTAAGCCTGTAAAAGCTAGTGGTGTGGATGAAATTAAAAAAGCTATGACTATGGCTAAAGCTGGAAGACTTCAAGGAAACTTTATTGAAGGTATGATGTGTGAAGGTGGATGTATTGGAGGAGCTGGTACCATGGTATCTATGCTAAAATCAAAACCTCAACTTGTTAAATTTAGCGGACAATCCTCTAAAAAATCTGTGCTCTCAAATGATAATTTAGGCAAATTTGAAGGTGTTAACTTAGAAAGATAAAAATTCATATTATAGGTTTACGTAATAAAAATTTAACTCTATAGATTTTTTTAGTCAATTTAGAATTCTTTGAAGGTTACCCCAGTAAGTAGATACAGTTAAGAAAACTGTTATAAGATCTACTTAGTGGGGTAATTTTTATTTGAAACTATTATGAAATTATTTAAAAATAAAAATTCTTTGTAAATTTTATTTTAGATAATATTATAATACTTTGATAAATTATGCTAATAATATATAATGAGTGCAATATATATTATTAAGAAACAAAGGTGTTACATATGAGTAGAGAATATTTTTTTAAAGTTTATAATAAACTATTAAAGTATAAATCATATATAGTTTTAGGAATAATATTTATATTCTTAGTGTATTGTGCCTATGAATATAGTAAGTATTTTTATATATTAAGAGATCTTGATAGGCTGAAAAAAGTTATATTATCTTATGGAAGATATAGCATACTAGCCTTTATTATGCTACAAGTTATACAGGTGATTGCCTTTTTTATTCCAGGAGAAATAGTGCAAATAGCTGGGGGATATATATATGGAACTTTAGTAGGAAGTTTGTTATCGATTATTGGAATTACCATGGGCAGTATAGCAGGTTACGGTATTTCTAATTATTATGGGAAGCCTTTAATAAGTAAAATAATATCAAAACGAGATATGAAGTTCTTTCAAAGAATATTGAATATGGGAAGTATAAATTATATAGTGTTTCTCTTATATTTAATTCCAGGTATACCTAAGGATGTTCTATCATATATTTGTGGAGTGTCTAGTATAAGCTTTAGAAACTTTTTTGTTTATTCTACATTAGGAAGATTGCCTGGGATTTTTATATCTGCATATTTTGGTGCTAAAATTGATTCAAATAACACTAGTATATTAATAATCATAGCTATTAGTATGACTATTTTATTTATTCTAGGAGTATTTAAGGGAGAAAAAATAATAAAGGTAATAGTTAGAGATGTGCAAACTGAAAATGATAAGTAGTTTATTTCCTACCTATCATTTTTTTATGTTTAAAATAAATTAATTTTATGGCTACTATCCATAAGAATATAATAATCAATATGAGAATAGCGCAATGGAAAAAATATTCCTCAGGGAGAATATTAATAACAGGATCTTTGTTAGGATCAAGAAGCCAGTAATTATTATTAAAAAATAGCTTGTGAAAGGCTGTAAAGCTTTTGTCGAAACTTAAAGAAAAAGCTAAAATAATCACACTACATGTACACAAAAGTATATTTGAACACCAATTTAAAAAAGATAAATCTTTATATTTTTTATAAAAATATATGCTACATATAACTAGCATTGTACATATAAATAACAAAAAATCCAGTTTGTGTACTAAATTTTTTACATCTATAAAGTGAGTAATACCTTCCTTTGATGAGGGTAAAAGTGGTATATGAAATTCAGATGTTTTATAGTTGGTTACATAGTCTATTATATAGCTATATGTGGATTTTATTTGCTCATCATTTAAAAAGGTATATTTTTTTATATTCAAGTAATTTAAGTCAAAGTAATAAAGTGCTTTAAAATTTAAAGTAATCTTAACAGAAAAAATAACAATAAAAAGAAACATAGAAATAGCAAATACAGCATTAAAAAGTATTTTCATTTTTTTATTTATTTTTATCACTCCCTTCATTCATAGTGTTTCCACTTAGGATTCCTATGTAGTTATCGATGAAAAAATAAATTTCTTTAGAATAGTCTGTATTATAACCATAAAAATTGAAAATAATATGAATATGTGTGCACTTGTGTTAAAAAACGTTTTAAAGTTATTTTTATGAAATTAACAGAAATAAGGAGAAAAAAGTACATAATTAACTTATATTCAGCTAATTCGGTTTAATTAGTATATATAGTGTGAAATTGGAATTTGAAAATACGGATATGTTTAATTATTATAATAATTGTATTAGCACTCGAGATTAGTGAGTGCTAACAATAAAAGTTTAAAATATATTTAAATAAATTAAATAATATTAAGGAGGGGTTTAAATGAGTATTAGACCACTTGGAGACAGAGTTGTCATTAAAAGAGTTGAAGCAGAGGAGACTACAAAAAGCGGTATAGTTTTACCAGGAGCCGCTAAAGAAAAACCACAGGAAGCTGAAGTAATTGCTGTGGGACCAGGCGGAATAGTTAATGGAAAAGAAGTTAAAATTGAAGTTAAAGTTGGAGATAGAGTATTATTCTCCAAATATTCTGGAACAGAAGTTAAGATAGATGGAAATGAATACACTATCTTAAAACAAGATGACATATTAGCAGTAATAGAATAAAGTGAAACTTTACTAAAAATAATAGAACATAATTAAGTAGGGAGGGTTTTTTAATGGCAAAAAAGATTTTATTTGGCGAAGAAGCAAGAAGAGCACTTCAATCAGGTGTAGATCAATTAGCTAATACTGTTAAAGTTACACTTGGACCAAAAGGAAGAAACGTTGTACTTGATAAAAAATTTGGTTCACCACTTATAACTAATGATGGTGTTACTATAGCGAGAGATGTTGAATTGGAAGATCCAATTGAGAACATGGGAGCTCAACTTGTTAAAGAAGTTGCTACAAAGACAAATGATGTAGCAGGAGATGGAACAACTACAGCTACATTACTTGCTCAAGCTATAATCAGAGAAGGATTAAAAAATGTTACTGGTGGAGCTAATCCAATACTTATAAGACAAGGTATAAAGATAGCTGTAGATAAAGCTGTTGATGAAATCAAGAAGATTTCAAGACAAATCGAAGGAAAAGAAGATATAGCTAGAGTTGCTGCAATATCAGCTGCTGATGAAGAAATAGGAAAGCTTATAGCTGATGCTATGGAAAAAGTAGGCAACGAAGGTGTTATTACTGTAGAAGAATCAAAATCTATGGGAACTGAATTAAATGTTGTTGAAGGTATGCAGTTCGATAGAGGATATGTAAGTCCTTATATGATAACTGATACTGAAAAAATGGAAGCTGTATTAGATGAACCATATATCTTAATTACAGATAAGAAAATATCAAACATACAAGATATATTACCAGTACTTGAACAAATAGTTCAACAAGGTAAAAAGTTATTAATAGTATCTGAAGATATAGAAGGAGAAGCATTAGCTACTCTTGTTGTTAACAAATTAAGAGGAACATTTACTTGTGTAGGAGTAAAAGCTCCAGGTTTTGGTGACAGAAGAAAAGATATGTTAACAGATATAGCAATACTTACTGGCGGAGAAGTAATTTCAGAAGATTTAGGAAGAGAACTAAAAGAAGTTACAATCGACATGCTTGGAAGAGCTGAATCAGTAAAAGTAGGTAAGGAAAATACTACTATAGTAAATGGAAAAGGCGACAAGAACGCTATCCAAGACAGAATAGCTCAAATTAAGAGACAAATCGAAGGAACTACTTCAGATTTCGATAGAGAAAAATTCCAAGAAAGACTTGCAAAATTAGCAGGTGGAGTAGCTGTAATTAAAGTTGGAGCTGCAACTGAAACTGAATTAAAAGAAAAGAAATTAAGAATAGAAGATGCTTTAGCAGCTACAAAAGCAGCTGTTGAAGAAGGTATAGTTCCAGGTGGTGGAACAGCTTATGTTAATGCAATTACAGAGGTTAGCAAGTTAACTTCTGATGTATTAGACGTAAAAGTTGGTATAGATATAATCAAAAAATCATTAGAAGAGCCAGTAAGACAAATAGCATTTAATGCTGGAGTTGAAGGTTCTGTAATAATCGAAAAAGTTAAAAACAGCGAAGTTGGTGTTGGATATGATGCACTAAACGATAAATATGTAGATATGGTTAAAGCTGGTATAGTTGACCCAACTAAGGTTACAAGATCAGCTCTACAAAATGCTGCATCAGTTGCATCAACATTACTAACAACAGAATCAGTTGTTGCTGATATTCCTAGCAAGAATGATCCTCCAATGCCAGGTGCACCAGGAATGGATGGAATGGGAATGTACTAATCGTAGGATTAGGAAATAAGGATATAATAAAAAGTACTATGCATATGCGTAGTACTTTTTTATTGTTAAATAATAATAAATGCACTTTAGTTTCTATGATGATATAACGAAATATAAAATAGGTAAATTGCAAACGAAAACTTGTTGAATTTAATTAAATTAAATGGTAAAATTAAACCAATAATATACAAGGTGATAAGGGAAACAATGAGATACACACTGTATTTGGGCATCTGGTGTGTATAGAGTTAGTGATGCAACCGACCCTATACTCATAAGTAATTTCTTAAGGGTATAGGGTTTTGCTTTACACTGAAAATGGAGAGTATGCATGTATATTTATTATGGTGTTACTATTTTTATTCTTGGAACTATAATAGGAAGCTTCCTAAATGTCTGTATATATAGAATACCAAGGGAGCAATCTATTGCCTATCCATCGTCACATTGTACAAGCTGTAATAACGAAATTAAATGGTATGACCTATTTCCTATTGTAAGTTACATATTTTTAAAAGGAAAATGTAGATACTGTGGAGAAAAAGTATCAATAAGATATCCTATTATAGAATTTATAACAGGATTGATATATTTAATGCTTTACATTAAATATGGAATAACAATAAGTCTTATAAAATATATAGTATTTATAAGCATACTTATTGTTATCGGAATGATAGATTTTGATACTACAGATGTTTACTTTAATACTACGGTAACAGGTGCAGTTGCTGCAGTAATATTTTTAGCAATATATTTTTATATGGGACTACCTATAAAAAGTTATATTTATGGTGGCGTGCTAGGTGGAGGGATTCTATCACTGATTGCTTTAATAACAAAAGGCGGTATGGGCTGGGGAGATGTAGAAATCTGTCTTGTTTGTGGATTGTTTCTAGGGCTTAAGCTTACAGCAGTTATGTTGTTTTTATCCTTTATTATTGGATCAGTTATAGGAGTGATACTTATTTTATTAGGAAAGAAGTCAAGAAAAGATTACATACCTTTTGGTCCATCTATTGTTATTGCTGCTGTTGGTGTGGTGTTTTTTGGACAAAGTATTTTGAATTGGTATTTGTAGGGGGGCTAGATGGAAATTTAAATTATACTCCGGAATATGTTGCCAAACTTCAGTACGTTAAAAACTTTTAATCAGTCTAAAGTTTGTGTTTAAGAAAATCTAAGAACCTTATATAAACTCGCTGCGCTCAAACATATATAAAGTTCTAAGATTTTCTAAAACACTTCACTAAGACTGATAAAAAAGTTTTTAAATGTACTTTCAGTTTTGTCAACATATTCCTACGTATAATTTAAATTTCTAGCTAGAACCTCAGAGTGTGGGTAGAAGGAGGAGATAGTGTAAAACATATATGGTTAAATTAGTTTAACACTTGTTAACTTGAAATTTATAGAAAAAATTTGTTGTTTAGTTTTTAATTTTAATTAAGGAAAGGATGAGATTTTATGAAAAAGAAAAAAGGTTTTACGTTAATTGAACTTATGATTGTATTAGCTATTATTGCAATATTAGCTGTAGTTTTAATACCTAAGTCTACAATTTTTAAAAATACTTCAAAAAACACAGGAGTTATAACAAATGTAAATACAGTAAAGGCATACTTGGAAACTAAAACAGCGGATTCAACCGGGTCAAATTCATATTTGGATACTGATAAGGTAAGAGATGCATTAGATAACGCACTTAATTTAAGTCATACTGCAGTATCAGGTGTTGGTTATACTTTAAGTCCAACTAGTTCAGCAACAGCAGATGAAAAAGTTATAAATCCTATTAAAAAGGGAAACGCAGCTGTTTATATAGTTGATAAAGATGGCAATAGTATGGGAACTGACACTAATATAACAACAGATGGTGGCAGTGATAGTACAAAAGTTGGGCAGGTAGTAGTAGTAGTTTACAATGATGGATATGCTTTATACGGCGTAGATAACGTAGGAACAGTAACTCAAATATACAGAATTAAGTAGTAATTCAGAGAGAATGTGGGAAACTATGTTCTCTCTAATTTCTATTTGATAGCATTAAACTAAGTTAAGATATTTAAGTGAAATAGATAAGCATCCCAATAACAAGATATTTTCTCGTAGAGACAAGAAAATGTATTTAGAAAGGTATGAATAAGAATATGAAAGGGGTAAATCTATGCCAAAAGTAAAAAAACGTCTAGGAGAAATCTTAATAGATGCAGAAGTTATAACTGAAGATGTTCTACAGAAAGCCCTTATCTTACAGAAGGAAACAGGTGAAAAGCTTGGTGAGGTACTTGTAAGTAAGGGTTTTACTACTAATGAACAGATAGTTAATGCTATAAAGCAGCAGCTAGGTATACCGCTAGTTAACTTAGATGCTATAAATGTAAGACAAGATGTTATAGATATTCTCCCGGTAAGTATTGCGAAGAAACATGAAGCTATTCCTATAGATATTATGAATGGTTTTTTACTTGTGGCTATGAGTGATCCGTTGAATTATTTTGCTATAGAAGATATAAAGATAGCTACAGGGTATAATGTTAAGACTGCTATTGCACTAAGAAATAGTTTGTTAGATAATATTGAAAAATACTATGGAAAAAGTAGAGCTCAGGAAGCAGCACAAAGTTATACTAAGAGTTTTTCTAGCAGGAGGGTTGAAAGAGAAGAGGAAATAGTAGATGAAGCGGCAGCACCTATTATAAAATTTTTAAATACTATAATTGAAAATGCCATGATGTATAGTGCTTCAGATATTCATATAGAACCAGATGAAAAAGAAATGAGAGTCAGGTTTAGAGTAGACGGAGTTCTACGAGAAATTATGAGAACGGAAATAGATATGCTTTCTCCTGTAATAAGTAGAATAAAGATAATGGCTAATTTAAATATAGCGGAAAATAGAGTGCCGCAGGATGGTAGAATTAACTTTAGGTCAAAACAAAAAGTAATAGATATAAGAGTTTCTACAGTTCCAACAATCTTAGGTGAAAAAATTGTAATGAGGTTATTAGATAAGAGTAACTTTTCTATGGATCTTGGAAAGATTGGTTTGGAGAATAGTGAACTAGTAAAACTCACAAAGATGATTTCAAATCCTTATGGTATAATACTAGTATCAGGTCCTACTGGAAGTGGTAAAACTTCTACATTATATTCAATACTTAACATACTAAATGACGTATCTAAAAATATTATAACCATAGAAGATCCAGTAGAATATAACTTAAAGGGTGTAAATCAAATGCAAGTTAACACAAAAATTGAATTTGATTTTGCTAGTGGATTAAGGAGTATACTTAGACAAGACCCAGATATAATTCTTGTAGGAGAGATAAGAGATAACGAAACTGCTGAAATATCTGTAAGATCAGCCCTTACAGGTCATATGGTGCTGTCAACCATTCATACTAACAGTTCTGTAGGAACTATTACCAGATTGATAGATATGGGAATAAAGCCTTTTCTTATATCCTCAACCTTAGCAGGAGTAGTAGCACAAAGATTAGTTAGGAAAATATGTCCAAATTGTGGTGAGGAATATATAAGTGATGAAAGAGAAACTAGATTACTGGGCTTAGATACACCTGTTAAATTAAGAAGAGGTAAAGGATGCAGTTTATGTAACGAAACTGGATATAAGGGGAGAATAGGTATATTCGAAATTCTTGAAATAGATAGGGATATCAAAAATTTAATAGATAGAAATTGTACAGAAAGTGAACTAGAAAAACTAGCTGTTGAAAAAGGCATGAGCACTTTAAGACAGTCTTGCATCCATAAGGTCTTAAATGGAATAACTACCGTTGAAGAGATGCTAAGAGCAACTTACGGGGACATTATTTAGTGTTAAATGAACTAAGTGTTAAAAGGAATGATGCTTATGAAGAAGTTTATATATAAGGCATGGGATGACGAGTTTAATATAATAAAAGAGGAAATGGAAGAAGAAGATATTGATACAGCTGTAGAATTATTAAAAAGTAAGGGTTTAAAGATTATATATATTAAAGAAAAATTTAGTTTATCTCAGTTTAGTTTTTTAAATAAGAAACTAAGTGATGAAGCTTTAGCAAACTTCTGTGGACAAACTGCTATGATTCTAAGTTCAGGTATAAATCTGTTAACTGGACTTGAAATAATGGAACAACAAGTTAAGGACAAGGATATGAAAAAAACATTATCTCAAATAGCTGAAGGTGTTAAAAAAGGGAACAACTTAGCAACAGCTATGAGAAACTGTGGAAGGTTTCCTATTCTGTTAGTGGATATGGTTATGACAGGTGAAATCAGTGGAAATGTTGATACCATACTATATAACATGGAGAATTTTTATAAGAGAGAGGCGAATATAAAGAATAAAATAACCAGTGCGTCTATATATCCTATGCTTATATTAGTAGTAGCCATTGGTATGATGTTATTTTTTAATTTTTTTATATTTCCTGAAATAAAGGGTTTATTTGTAGATATGAAGCTGCCTCCTGTGACAATATTTGTACTAGGAGCTATGAACTTTTTTAATAATCACTATATATTAATAATTGCAACAATAATCATTGCAATAGTATTTATAAAATATATTCAAACTATTCCTAAGGTTGCATATGTTTTTGACGAGTTAACACTTAAGGCTCCTGTTTTGGGATCTGTTAAGCGATATATTATAACATCTAGATTTACCAGAAGTATGGGAATATTTTTAAAATCAGCGGTTCCTATTATGACGATAATGGAGAATGTGAAACTTGTTGTAGGAAACGAATTTATATCTCAAAAAATAGAAAAAGCTAAAAGTGAAATTATAAGTGGTACAAAGCTGGCAGATTCTTTTGGAAATGAAGAAATATTTGAGCCTATTGTAATACAGATGATAAGAGTAGGAGAAGAAACAGGACAACTTAATGAGATTATGTTTAAATTAGCAGATATATATGATGAAAAAGTAGAGAGTGGAATTGGAAGGCTTATGTCTTTAATAGAGCCTGTACTTACTCTAGTTATAGGATTAGTAGTAGGAGTAGCAATAATTGGGGTAGCATTACCTATAATGCAGATGACTCAAGGAATAAAATAGGAGTGGCATTATGAAAAGTAGAGGATTTACTTATATAGAAGTCATGATAGCCTTAGCAATATTTTCAATACTTATTGTGTTTGTAATGAATATAAATCATAGTTCAGCAAAAGTCATGAGTCAAAGAAGAATGAAACTGAAAGAGCTTTATATTGCTCAAATGGAGATGGAACGGTGGAAAATTAACTATGATACCCTTCAAGGTAGTAATAACATAGAATATGATGTAGAAATTGATGATAAGGGAATTAAATATATTTATAGTGCTGATATAGATCCTAATACTATAGGAAACATAGGACAGAATGATACTGAAAAGTATCATGTTAAAGTGCAAGCAACAGATATAGATAACTATCTTTTAGATATAGTAATTTTAGTAAAGAAAGATGTAATTGATGATGATTCAAATGGAGAAAAGCTTGAGAGTCACATTTTTAAGAATTAGGGTGGAGAGATGAAAAAGGGTTTTACACTTATAGAAGTTATGATTGCACTAGCTATATTCTCAATATTTATAGGTTTTGTTTACAAAACTTATTATGTTGAAATAAGAACTTCACTTTCTATGAATAAGTCTATAGATTTAGAATATAATGCCTCTAAAGTAATGAATAGAATGGTTAACGAAATAAGAACTAAAGTAAGTCCTAGCAATATTAATATTATTAGTTCTGATAGCATAAATAGTACGAATAGTACGAATAGCACTATACTAGTGAAAACTAATTCTAACCATATAGATACTTTCAGTTTTAATGGAGAAGACGTGGTACAAGTTAGTGATATGTATAATATATTAGTGAAATTGTATGCTTATAATGACGGTAGTGGTCAGTATATTGTTTTTATTAATGTTCACGGGAACTATAAGGATGATAACATTGTTTTAAGATCCGCTGTAACTATTTCTAATTAAGGTGGTTTTTATGAAGAAAAAAGGTGCTGCTCTTTTAACAGTAGTAATTATTATGACAGCAGTATTGATGTTAGGTGCTGTTATTCTAGAATCACAGGTTTCAAGCTTTAAGAGTTTAAAATATATTAATAGAGATATGCAAGCTTATTATTGTGCGGAAGCTGGAGTAAATGATGTAGCAAATAACTTAGTTAAGGAAATGAATAGAGTAATAGGTTTATATCCTCAAAATTCAAGTATACAAACTAGTGACTTAATTCATAAGATGTATACCTATATTCAGCCAAATAATAATATTATTATGGTCACAGAAAAATCCTTAGATAAAGATAAAGACACATGGTATTCTTCGGATATTGATAGTTATAATCCCTTACCAGATGATACTGAAGTAGATGCTAATAATAAAATATATTTTACTTATACAGTGCATTCTACTGGGAAAGCTAATCTAAAAGATCCAATTGTTCACAAAATAACAGCAACAATAAAAATATCAGTAACCATAATTAATAATAGTGGAGGAGGTAGTGGTGGTGGAAACACAAGTGAAAATATTTATTCGTTAATGTATCAACTGATTAACTATATTATTACTAATGATAAAGATGGAAGCAATAATGAAGAAATAATTGATTGTGTAATCCAATTACATAACCGTTGGCAAGAAGTAATAGCTTCTGATATACCTGATTTATTTAATATAGATAACAATAAAAATATAAATATAAATTGGGAGCATTTCACTGATGACTTCAATAAAATATATGATTACTCAATGAATCTTAATGGAGACAAGACAGGTATATTTAATTTTAGCAATGTACATGATTGGCCAGAAATAAAAGATAATATTTCAAAATACGTAAATAACTCTAACGGTACAATTGTTATTGTTGGTAGTCCGGATATATCAAAATAATAAAAAACTCATTTTGTAGAAAACTTAAAGTTAAAGCAATCCTACTGGAGGTAACGAGATGTCTTCCAAAATCATATTTAGTTTTAAAGAAAATTATGCAGATGTGGCAGTTGTATCAAAAGGAATAAATAAAATAAAAATAAAAAAAGTAGTAAGAATAAATGAACGTAACGATTTTGTTTCTGGAGGACAGCCTTATGCTGATGAATATAATTTAAACAAGGTCAAGGATATTAGAGAAAAATTCAAAATTAGAAACAATAATATAGGGATAATATTGAATTGGGATAACATTATAACAAGAATTATAGATACTCCAGTAATGAATAAAAAAGAGTTAAAAAACTTTATAGAGAATAATATAGAAGAATACTTTGCTGTTAGCATGAATGAATATTGCTATGATTACGAGATCATGTCTATAGATAAGCAAGAAAAAAAGGGCAAGATGTCCATTATGTTAGTAGTTGTACCTAGAATAAAGTTAAAAGAGGTACTAGAATTTATAAAATATTGTGGATTAACGCCAAAGTCCGTAGGGATATATCCAAGTTATATGTCAAATATATTTTTAGGTGAAAATCATAGTAGTATAGCAATAATAGATGCTAATAGTGGAAAAAGTACGCTAACCATATTAGATAAGAGAAGTATATTTATATATTCTAATATTTCAGGTGAGAGTTATGAAAGAGATGAGGAAGAATTTAGTGATATAACAGAAAATATTGATTACTTTTTAAATTTCTATTCTACAAGACATTTTGGAAATAGAGTTGATAGAATATATATATTAGGTGAATTTTATAATAGTGAAAGCCTACATAAGGTTATTACCAGTCAAACTGATATAGAAACTATAGTTGGATTAACTGCTAAAACCACAAAAATGACTAAGGATAGTCCTGTAGATATTAATGAGTATGCAGATATACTTGGTTATGTTATTCCTGTAAAAAATATATATGATAAAAAAATAAATTTTATAGACAAAATTTATAGAAAAGATAAGAAGGAAACTTCTAGTAACAAGTTAATTACTATGGAAATAGGAATACTTTCTCTATTAACAGTAATGTTAGTAGCTGGGGTATTTATATATACAAAGATAAATCTATCAAAATATAATACTTCAGACATAGATGCACAAATAGCCGTTCTTAGTAGTGTAGAAAAAGATATAAATAAATTGGAGCAGGAACAAAAAGAGTATGAGACTAAAATTAAAAATATGCAAAAAATTGAAGATGATGAGTTTAATTATATTGGATTACTTGATACTATAAAAAAAGGACTACCTAAAGACATATTAATAAAAAGTATTACTCTTGATAAGAGTAATGTAAATGCTACCTTTTATATAAATAATAGTACAATAGATGCTGCTAAGCTTATTATAGCTATAAACAAAATGAATATATTTGAACCTGTTGAACTTCCCCAAATAAACCTTAATGATGATGTAAAGGAAATTAATCTTAATCTAAAGATAGCGAACTCATATAAAGGTGTGGATACAAGTGGAAAAAAATAAAAAAGATTTGATGATTTTAATAGTAATAATATTTATAGGTATCAATTATGTTATTTATACCTATTTTATAACTAGTCAGTTAGATAATATAAAAACACAAAAAAATAAGTATTTAGCTCAAAAACAAAAACTTAATGATATTAAACTAAAAAAACAATCTATTGATAAGAAGAAAAAAGACTTAGAAAAATTAAAAAAAGAAACTGCTGATTTTGACAATGTGGTTCCTACGGAAATTAATACTCCTCAACTTATATATGATTTTTATACGGGATGCAAGTTATTTGGAATAGTAGGACAAAATCTTACCTTTCAACTGCTTGATAACAATACTGATCCTAATAAAAGTCCTAATACAAACAGTAGTGCTAACAACAATACTAATACTAATAATACAAATTCAACGGACAACAAGAGTAAACAACCTAGTGGAAAATTCTATACTCTCACTGTTAACTTGAAAGTATTAGGAGATAAGGAGAATGTAGAAAATTTTATCAAAAATCTCGGAGTCATCACTAAGAGAAAACTTAATGTTAAGAACATTACTATTTCTTCATCAGAGAATAATAATACTTCAAAAGAGACTAGTAATGGAGTAGATATACAAAGTGATACTAAAGCACAAAGTCAGCCCTCAACAAATAAACTTAGTAGTTCATACACTAAAAAAAATTTTTATATAGATAACCATAGAGTTACAGTATTAAGAAATGCTTCAGATAAAAACTATATGAGTATAAATTTTATTGATAAGAAGCTTTATGCTGATGATTTAGTAAATGAGGCAACACAACAAGACATCGGAAAAAATAATAGTATTAGTTCCATTCCTAATTCTAATAACAGTAATATTGGTTCAGTTCCATCAAAACAAACTAGTGATCAGATTCCAACAAATCAGCTTTCAGCAGAAATTATTTTTTATCAATATATACAAGGTGATGGAAACAATCAGATTAAGGTACCTGATAACTATGAATTCTATGATAGCCAAAAGGAAGGCTTCAATAGTATTTCTGATATGTTTAAATAGTGGGTATGTATATACAATATAACATGTTTTTATATAGTGTGATACTTAAGAATAGGATGGGATTATATGATAAAACTTAATAAAAGTATAGTATGTGATAAGGATAAAGTTTTTAATGAAGTAGTAATTATACTGTTATTTATAATACCTTTATATATGACATATTTTAGATTTAAGCTTTTTACCTACTCTAAAATAAATTGGATATTTATAGGCTGCATACTCTACTTAATATTTTACTTGTGGAAGAAAAACATAAGTAAAGAGAAGTTAGTAAACTATAGTATTGCTGTGCTGGCATCTTTTATGCCGCTAATAGTAATGAATATAGGCATGGACTTATGTCAGAATGCAAAAATAAACTACACTACTATAATAGTTATAATTATGTCTATATTTTTTCTAATGAATTACAAATTAAAGCTTGAAAAAATAGATTACATACTGATATGTTATCTAACCACAGTTGTTATATCAACGGTGTTCTCAATAAATATCCATAACTCTATATTTGGCAAGTTTAATAGGTACGAAGGGCTCATAGCTATTGTTGTCTATGTGGTACTTTATTATATTACTTCAAAAGCTTATAAGTTTAATAAAATACTCTTCAACACTGCAATAGCTTCTTCTTGCATTGTAGCCTTCTATGGAATATGTCAGTACTATGGATTTGATCCTCTAAATAAGTTAGTACCAAACGGTTGGAGATTTGAAGCATACTCTACTATTGGACACAGAAATTTCTTAGGGAGCTATTTAACCTTGTTCCTGCCAATAAGTATATTTGCCTTTATAAAAAGTAAAAACTATATGTATCTTATATCATCTTCTATATTGTTTCTATGTATGTTATGTATTTATACGAGAAGTGCATGGTTGGCTTTCATGTTCTATACTTTTGTTCTAGTATTCTTTATATTTAAATATAAACTTTCAAAGAAAAACTTAATTTATGTTTATACAACCTTCGCTATTATATTTTTAGTTTTTAACTTTCAAAATGGAAACAAGCTATATGAACGATATAGCTCTATAAACAGTGATGTAAAAATGCTAATTTCAACTTCAGATGGATTTGAACATGGTGGTTCAGGAAGAGTATTTATATGGGATAGAACACTAAAAATATTATGGAGTAGACCTTTAACGGGAAGTGGACCTGATACCTTTGATCTTGTATTTATGGGAAAATATAAAAATGACGTTAAGACAAGATTTGGAGATAACGTAGTTTTTGACAAAGCTCACAACGAGTATCTAAACATGGCTATTACTACAGGAATACCCTCTTTAATGCTTTATGTTACTTTTGTAACATTCATTATTATAAGAGCATATAAGAGTATATCTAGAGGTAATCTATATATGATACCTATTTTATGCAGCATATCTGGATACTTATTACAAGCTTTTTTTAATATAAGTGTAGTATCTGTAGCTCCTATATACTGGATAATTCTTGGTATAGCGTATAATTTATCACGAGAAAGCGAAAAACTATAGTATGTGTATTCAGATAACACTGCATTAAAATTATTTAATATAAGATTAAAATTATTTAATATAAACCTATGCAAAAAATCAAAAATACTAGAACTTTGAAATAGAACAATTGACAAAGTGCGAAAAATTGAATAAAATGATGTAAATAGTTTAAATGTTAGATTGAAACATATCACATGTTATCTATAAAATATAACAATTAATCAAGCTCATATATCCCCTGAATATGGCAGGGAGTCTCTACCGGAAGCCGCAAATTTCCGACTATGGGTGAAGTTAGTTTACGTCTGTCGTACTAATTTCACATCATGGTGAGTTTAGTACGGTTTTTTTGTTCATAATTTACATTACCTATAAATGAATTACGATAATTAACATATAAAAAAGGAGTGGTCTCAGTGGCAAAAATATTAAAACAAGCTTATACTTTCGATGATGTACTTTTAGTTCCTAATAAATCAGAAGTTTTACCTAAAGAAGTATCTCTAGCTACAAATCTAACAAAATCAATAAAATTAAATATTCCTTTCATGAGTGCAGGAATGGATACAGTAACTGAATCAAAGATGGCCATAGCTATGGCAAGAGAAGGCGGAATAGGAATAATACACAAAAACATGACTATAGAACAACAAGCTACAGAAGTAGATAGAGTAAAGAGACAAGAAAACGGAGTAATAACTAATCCATTCTATCTTTCTCCAGACAACACTATAAATGATGCTTTAGAGGTTATGAGTAGATACAGAATATCAGGTGTACCTATAACTGTAGATAGAAAATTAGTTGGAATTATAACAAATAGAGATATAGTTTTTGAAACTAACTATGATAGAAAAGTTTCAGAAGTAATGACTACTGAGAATTTAATAACAGCACCAGAGGGAACAACTTTAGAGCAAGCTAAGGAATTGCTTAAAAATCACAAGATAGAAAAACTTCCTTTAGTAGATGACGAATATAATCTAATAGGACTTATAACAATTAAGGATATTGAAAAAGTAAAGACATTCCCAAATAGTGCAAAAGACAGCCAAGGTAGACTTTTATGTGGAGCAGCTGTTGGTGTTACAAAGGATATGCTTCAACGTGTAGCTGCTTTAGTAGAAGTGGGAGTAGATGTCATAACATTAGATACAGCTCACGGTCATTCAAAGGGCGTTATAGATGCAGTGAAAACTATTAAAGAAAGCTATCCAGATTTACAAATTATTGCAGGAAATGTTGCTACAGCTGAAGCTACTAGAGATTTAATACTTGCAGGTGCTGACTGTGTAAAAGTTGGTATTGGACCAGGTTCTATATGTACAACAAGAGTTGTAGCTGGTGTTGGAGTACCTCAGCTTACAGCAGTAATGGATTGTGTTGAGGAAGCGGAAAAGTACGGAGTTCCAATTATTGCTGATGGAGGTATAAAATATTCAGGAGATGTAGTAAAGGCTTTAGCAGCAGGTGCTAAGGTTACTATGATGGGTTCTATGTTTGCTGGTTGTGAAGAATCACCAGGAGAAACAGAAATATATCAAGGAAGAAGCTACAAGGTATACAGAGGAATGGGATCATTGGCAGCTATGGCTTGTGGAAGTAAGGACAGATATTTCCAAGAAGACAGCAAGAAGCTAGTTCCAGAAGGTGTAGAAGGAAGATTACCGTACAAAGGCTATGTAGCAGATACACTATACCAACTTATGGGCGGATTAAAATCAGGTATGGGATATCTAGGGGCAAAAAGCTTGACTGATTTATATGAAAATGCTACATTTGTAGTTCAGACTGCTTCAGGACTTAGAGAAAGTCACCCACATGATATATCAATAACAAAAGAAGCACCAAATTATAGCGTTAACCAGTAATATATTTTTAATTAATATTTGGAGGTATTCATGGAAAGAGAATTAGTCCTTGTTGTAGATTTTGGAGGCCAATACAATCAAACAATAGCTAGAAGAGTTAGAGAAAATAATGTTTATTGTGAAATAGTTCCATTCACATATCCTGTAAGCAAAATAAAAGAAAAGAATCCAAAGGGAATAATTTTTACAGGAGGACCTAACAGTGTTTATGGAGAAGGTGCTCCTAGAATTGAAAAAGAAATTTTTGAATTAGGTGTTCCAGTACTTGGAATATGTTACGGACAACAATTAATATCCTTTACTTTAGGTGGTAAGGTACAAAGTGCTGAAGTTAAAGAGTATGGAAAAACTGATGTAAAATTAAGTAATACTTGTGCATTATTTGAGGATATAGAAGAAGCTGAAAGCTGCTGGATGAGTCATACAGACTTTGTTTCACATGCACCAGAAGGCTTTGAAGTAGTAGCACAGACATCACAATGCCCAGTGGCAGCCATGATGGATACTACTAGACATATATATGGAGTACAATTCCACCCAGAAGTAGAACATACACCTTTTGGTAAGAAGATGTTTTCAAACTTCCTTTTCAAAGTTTGTAAGTTAAAGGGAGACTGGTCTATGGCTTCTTTTGCGGAAGAGCAAATAAAAGCTATAAGAGACAGAGTAGGGGACAAAAAAGTACTATGTGCTTTATCTGGTGGAGTAGACTCTTCAGTAGCAGCAGTAATTGTTCATAAAGCTGTTGGTAAGCAGTTAACTTGTGTATTTGTAGATCATGGTTTACTTAGAAAAGATGAGGGAGACCAGGTTGAAAGAATATTTAAAGATCAGTTTGATATGAACTTAATAAGAGTAAATGCTAAGGATAGATTCTTAGGAAAACTTGCAGGAGTTGAAGACCCTGAAAGAAAGAGAAAAATCATAGGTGAAGAGTTTATAAGAGTATTCGAAGAAGAAGCTAATAAACTTGGGGAAATAAGCTTCCTAGTACAGGGAACTATATATCCTGATATAGTTGAAAGTGGAACTGGTACTTCAGCTACAATAAAAAGTCATCACAATGTTGGTGGGCTTCCAGAAGATATGAAATTTGAACTTATAGAACCTCTAAGAGAGCTATTTAAAGATGAAGTTAGAGCAGTTGGAGAAGAGCTTGGAATTCCTCACAAATTAGTTTGGAGACAGCCATTCCCAGGTCCAGGTCTAGCTATAAGAGTATTAGGTGAAGTTACAGAAGAAAAGCTTGAAATAACTAGAGAAGCAGATGCTATATTTAGAGAAGAAGTGGCAAATGCAGGGCTTGATGAAAAAATATGGCAGTATTTTGCATGTTTACCTAATATACGTTCAGTTGGAGTTATGGGAGATGAAAGAACTTATTGTCATACTATAGCTTTAAGAGCAGTAACTTCATCAGATGCTATGACTTCTGATTGGGCTAGGCTTCCTTATGAACTTTTAGATAAGGTTTCAAGAAGAATAGTAAATGAAGTTAACGGTGTAAATAGAATAGTTTATGACGTAACAAGTAAACCACCAGCAACTATTGAGTGGGAATAGAATAAAGTGTTGAAAATCAACGGTTTGAAACATTAATGGTATGATTTAATTATAAAAAAGTATTTATGATTTGCTTTTAAATGAAAGTAAGTTATAGATACTTTTTTTTGTTTATTTTAAGCCATTTGGAGGTGTTTTAAACGTGAAGAGGGGAGAAGTTAAAGGTACTCAGCTTTTCAAACAAAAACAGGAGAATAAAAAGACTTATAAAGAGTTATTAGAAGAATTTATATTATCTTTAAAAGTAAAAGGTAGAAGTGAATATACCCTAAGAAGCTATAAATATCACAGCAAATATTTCGCTCAATTTTTAGGAGAAGACACATTATGTAATACCATCAATTTAAAAACCCTAGAAGATTACATTTTATATATACAAGATGTAAAGAAGATAACAAATGGAGTAACGATTAACAGTTATCTAAGAAATATTGGTGCCGTTGTCCATTTTGGTATAAGAAAGAGATATATACTAGAAGACTTTGAAATACCAGTTGTAAAATATCAGGAAACTTTTAAGGAAATATATACTAAAGAAGAATTACATGATCTATTAGAAAAACCTAAAAAACAAGATTTTAATACTATAAGAACATGGACTATAATATGGACATTTGCAAGTACAGGAGTAAGAGCTAGAGAGCTAAGAGAATTAAAAGTAAAAGGTGTAGATTTACTAAATAGAACTATTACTGTAAATGCCACCAAAAATAAAAAAGCAAGATATCTACCAATTTCAAATTCTCTTGCAGAAGTATTAACAGAATACTTAGAAGTTAGGGGTGGAGAAAGTGATGATTATTTATTTCCAACAGTATATGGTGACCAATTAGCACAAAGTACATTACAAAAATCTATAAAAATATATTGTAATACATTAGGAATCCAGAAATGTTCATTACATCTATTCAGACACACCTTTATAACCAATGCTGTAAATCAGAATGTAAGTCCATTAATTTTAAAACGGATAACAGGTCATAGCACTCTAAAAGAGTTGAATAGGTACTATAATGCTAAAACAACTGATATGGTTAACGTAATTGATGATATAGCACCGCAAATGAGTAAGAAAGAAAGTGTGTTTAAGAAGTCCAGGAGGAAATAACTATGCTAAAACAAGCAGTACATGAGCAAATCAAAGAAATGGCAGATGATAAAGTGCCAGTTATATATGAAAATTATGAAATAAATGAAAGGCTTAAAATTGAAACATATATAATTATTATTAAAAGTTTAAGTTATGGTTTTAGGATTTATCAAGGTATGCTTCATTCTACAGGAAGAATTAGCACCAAATATATGAGTGTAGATGAAGATATGCTAAAAGCTATGCAAAACTTAAATATAAAAAAATAAAGCCATCTATTGGCGTAGATGGCTACCATTTAAACCTTATAAAATCCTGCGAAAAATTAAATAAAGTTTAACTAAAACCTTGATACTATTATATCAAAAAAAAATTAGTATTTCAAGGGTCTAGTTTCCTATTCCTAAAAATAGGTAAGCTATAAGGCACTGGAGTAGCTATAAACAATCCAGTAGGTGTTGTGAGCCAACGCATAAAGTTTTCACTCGGTCTTGTTGAATTTCTGTTGTTATAGACAAGCCCGTCAGTCGAGTGTATCTGATCGACTAATAAATTAGATAGGTCGGAAAACTGGTACATAATAAGTACAGGATTTTATATAATTGTGGATAACTTGTTAGTAAAGTTGTGCATAAGTATGTTAGGGCAGTTTTTAACGTATCAAAATATAGAATACAATAACAGTGCTAAAAGAAACTTAAACCGAAAAACAAAGCATATTATTGTGCTTTTTTCTTTTTCCCCTGTTTTCTAGGGGAAACTACGTCCAATTGCTTAACCTCCTCCAAAGCATACACACCTAAAACCATAAATCAAGTTTAAATTCAAAAAATATTATTGTTTTAATAGTAATTTCTTAGAGAGTTAACTAAGGGAGAAGAGAAGTTAGTATTAAGATAATAGAGCGACCCCCTTAAAGATAACGGCGTCGGAAATAGCGACACCTTTAAAGAGGACGGTATGTAAATTCCCTAGAGGAAATAACATCGGTATCTTCTTTGTGTCAAATTTAACACTCAGATTCATAGAGGAATGTAGGACTAACCAAAATTGGAGAGTTGTTATCATTTTAAGTGATATCAAAAAGGGGGGGTATACACTAATATAGCCCCTATGGTCAATGGAACAGAGGGTAACAGTTTAAATTGGCAAACGTTTGCTAAATCTAATAGTGATATTATGATATAATTTATTTAAGTTAGAAATGTATGGCAAATTTAATGTTAAGGTAGGGGGATTGGTACATAATGTTAAAGCGTAATAAGATATTAATTATAATAGGTATTTTGGTATTGATAGGATCATATGTGTTAGAATGGTTATTTCCGATAATAAAAAGTCATAGAACAATAGAATATATAGTGATACTAGTAGCATCTACGATAATATGTTTTCATTTTAAAGAATAATCCTATGAAAATGGCTAGATGTATTTTAGAATTAGAAAGAATTTATGGAATAAGACAAGGTAGTGCAAATGAAAAAGGTATTAATCAATACTGTGGTGACCAAAATAATTTGGGTGACCAGAAAACACAAACTGATTTGGCAAAGTAAAAATTTTAGAGTCAGATAATCTTACTCTAAATAATAAAACTCAAGAAGAATTAGCTAAACAATTAGCTACCAAAATATATCGGTCACTAAAGAATTTACTTTTTCTGAAAGAATAGCTATAGCAGAAAAATATAGACCTATATATAAAAGAAAAGCAGAAGAAAATTTAAAACAAAGTGGTGAACAATTTGGAAAGGGTTTGCCGAAATCAGCAAAGGCTATCGAATCAATTAATACAAGAGATGCATTAGCTAAAATTGCGGGCGTTGGTCATGATACATATAATAAGGGAATAAGTAAAATATTTGAGTTTCAACCTAAACCTGAAGATACAGTTAACAAGTATCTTGATGTAATAGAAGAAAAAACAAGGTTTAAGCACTGGTTCTTTGGTCACTTTCATGAAGATATTGAATTAGATAGCGAACATACCTTATTATATGAAAAAATAATTAAGATACAATAATAACATAATAAAAGTTAAAAATGCAGACTAAATCTACCAAATTAATTATATAGTAGATAGGTCTGCATTTTTTGCTGTAGTTTTAAAGACTAAAATACTTTATTTTATAGTATAAGATTAAAAATATGGACATGGATATATAAAACAATAGTGGATAATATATCATTATGTTCCTCTAACTCACTAATGATGCATTAATATTCAACCATTATAATATAAATAACTAGCTAGTAAATATTATGTATTTTGAAAGGTAAATTATGAGAGATAATATTAAAATAAAAGAATTAGTTGATTATGTTTATAATGGTGAGGTTGTTTTGCCAGATTTTCAGAGAAGTTTTATCTGGGAACCAGAAGATTTAAGAGAGCTTTTAGTTTCTGTTCTAGGTGATTATTTTATTGGATCTATGTTAGTTTTAGATGATATTTATAAAGAAGATTCCCCTTTTGCTCTAAGATTAATAGAGGGAGTCACCAGTATAAAACCAGATGCTCAAATAAGATCGGTAGTAAGTGTTATACTAGATGGACAGCAAAGAACAACAGCTTTATTTTATGCATTATATGAACCGCAAATATCATTAAAGGGTAGAAAAAGTGTATATAGATTTTATATAGATTTAGAAAAAGCATTACAGGGTGATTGGGACAAGGCTGTAATAGCAGCATACTTAAATGATAAAAGAAAAATCAATGCAATTAAATCCAACAAGTATATTATACCTTTTAGCAGTATTAGAGATTTAAAAGAAATTACTAAGCAATTTAAAGATAATGAAGAATTTGAAGGAATATATGATTTAATAAAAAGAGTCTTAGATAAAGAAATAAATATAATTAAATTACCACGTAATACAGAGTTAGAAAAGATAGTAGAAACTTTTGAAAGAATTAACAGAACTGGTGAACCATTATCTATATTTGACTTAACTGTAGCAAGGTTATTTAAATATGGAATAAAATTACGTGATCTTTTAAGTAAAGCAAAAGATGAATATGAATCCATAAGAATTATAAAGCCAGATATGATTTTAAAAACCATATCATTAATAAGAAATGGAGAGTCTAAAAGAAAAAATATTTTATCTTTATCTAATGAGGATTTTGTAAAAGACTGGGAGTTTGCTATAGTTTCTTTAGATAAGGCATATAAAAGAATTGTTGATATTAAAAGTGGATATGGTGTTTATAATATTAATAAATGGATTCCTTATAGTACAATGATAGTTCCTTTAGCTGCAATGTTACACTTTATAAGGATTAGTAATATTGAAAATCTTAATAATTATGCAAAAATAGACAAGTGGTATTGGTCTTCAGTATTTAGTAGTAGATACGATCAAGGTGTAGATTCTACTTCAGCTTCTGATTATAAAATAATTAAGGATTGGATATTAGATAACTCAAAGACTCCTGATTTTATTAAGAATTTTAACGTTAGTGAAGATAAATTAGATGTTGATAGTAAAACCTCTGCTATTTATAAAGGAATCATAAACCTAATTGTTTTAGAAGGTGCTTTGGATTTTAAGACCGGAAATCCAATCCAGTTTGATGATGAAAGTATACAAGATGATCATATATTTCCTAAATCAAAATATAAAATGAACTTAATATCTAATAGAACTTTAATAACTTCTAATGCAAGCAAGGGAGATAAAAGTACTTCAATATACTTTGAAGAAAGAATACGTGAACAGGGAAAAGAAGCAGTTATAAAAATATTAAAGTCGCACCTTATAAATGAAGAAGCGTTAAATTACTTATTAAATGATGATATTAAAAATTTTATGTTGTGTAGAAAAAAGGTTATTTTAGATAAAATTAATAACTTTGTAAGTATAAAATAAAAAGGTAGAAGGAACTATTCCTCTGCCTTTTCTTCATTATCAACATAATCTATTATATCATTAAATTTTATATTCTTATCTAACTGCTTAAAGGCTTTATAGATTGCTTCTAGGTCTTCTGTATTCATTCTTTTAATAGTTTCTTTATAATACATACTAATTGTTGATTGGCGAATCAAGGTTTGTTGTGAAAGCCACATCTGAGTCTTTTTATATTTACCAAGTAGATCACTTACATATATTCTTAACATTTATTTGCACCTCTTAATATATTTTGCATAATTGCTTTATGGGTTATATTATACTACATAGGTTTTAAGGTGTCAATAATTCTGCATAAAAAAACTTTAAAGTGATAAATTTAACCCTTGACGTTAAACTGTAGGAGTTATATAATATATTTATAGATTGAAAAAACTATAAAATAAAAAAGCACCCAACTAGAAAGTTAGGCACTTCGTAACTCGCAATTACATTGTACCATTTTCTAGTTTTGGAAGCAACATTTAAATTGATGGGAGGAATTTTATTAATGGAAAATATAAGAAACATAACTAGTGAAATGACAATGGAGGAAGCAGGACAGATAATGTTAGCTGAAAGAAATGAGTTTTTAGACAGAATGGACAAGGCGTTACAAAGCTTTATAGGAAAATCTATAATGGTAGAAATTAATGGTGTTATATTCACATCTAATTATTATGAGAACTTTGGATATAACTACTTTACTAATAGTAGAAATGAACCTATGTTAACATTTAAGAATGCTGCTGATGATGAATTTGAGATAACTGTTAGCGTTGACGACATAACTATAGCAATAGTAGCAGATAACATAGATGACTATACAGAAGAACTTGCAGAAGGAGAGAATGAATATTATGCGGATGATGTTGAAATATATCTTTGTGATTCTGCATTATCTGAACTAACTATTAGACTAGAGCTTCAATGGGCGTAAAAGTTATTTTTATGAAGATATTTAGGAAATGGAGGAATAAAAATGAAAAATTGTGTTGACATAAATGGAATAATGTGTTTTAATGTTAAATGTCAGGAAAATTTATATATAATAGTTAATAATATATATAATAAATTGAATAGTAGATCCTCACTGTTGGTGGGGTTAATAAATAAACGTAAGACTGATATACATATAATAATAGTCTAAAATTGAATACAATAATTAAAAGCAAATGGATAAGTCAAAAGGGTAGTGTTCCTGTTGATGTTTTATAAATTCGTTTGTTTGTGGAATTATTGTATTATGATTATGATTATTATTATACTTATCAGTCTTATTGTTTTACAAAAATTAAATAAAAATGAAGAGGAAGGGAAGAAGGAATATGAAGAAGAGGGTAAGAAAGAATACAAATATGAGAGCAGATGAGTGGATATTAAAGAATTCAATTAAACAGAATAAGGATACTGTAGTAAAAGTTTTACATGACAATGGTTTTAAAGTGGACAAAGATTATAGGATAACTCAAAATTGTTTTAATGAATGTGATATCTTTTTAAGATATATGGCAAAAAGTTATAAGATAGAAGTTAACTCAGATAATAGGAGTTATAATTTGCTACAGGAAAAACTTAGTGCTAATCCAACTCGTAAGAATAAATATCGTGTTTTAAGAAGCTTTACTGGAGATAACATTATAGCAGATATATTAAAGTTCATCAAAGATAGTACAAGCTACAAAATAGCTAGTTAAGTTGATATAAGAAATGTATGGAAAGTTTTTCTTAAAATTGGTTGACTAGAACATCCAATAGTGATATTATAAATATGGATGACAAAGACAACCAATGGAGTGTGGAAAAATGATCGGATTGGAGTATGTATTACATTTATATAAAGTACAACATAGTGATTTGGCTGAAGAATTAGGGATTGCAAAACAAAATATAAATAGATGGATTAAAGGAACTAGAAAGATTCCTGAAAAATATTTACCTGTTCTATCAGAGAGGTTTAATATTCCAGCAGAAATGCTTCAAAAAGAATTACAAGAAAAAGATCAAGTTATTATACAATCAGATAAAGTGATTAATGAAGTTGAAACATTAGAGTTTACTGAAGAAAATATAGAAGAACAAGAGGAGAAATTGAAAACTGCGGCACAGGTGATTGTACGATCATTAGCCTTACTCGAAAAAAATAAAATTAATGAAATATTTGATAAAGCTTATAAGAATAGGGATAATGGTTTGATAACTCTATACAGTTATTTTGGTAAAGAGGTTTCTAATTCAAATGTTGATAGAAAAGTAATATACTCAATGCTAAAAAGTATACATGATAATTATAGTCCTAATGAAGAGCGAAGGGATATTACTTCAGATTGCGATATGGAACTTGTCAACAAGTTAAATGAATTACTAAAAGAATATAAAAGTAAGAAAGAGGAGGATTAATATTATGAAAAAATATGAGTTGAAATTAAACTTAAATTTTCTCGACATTAATGAATATTCAAAAGGTGAAAAGATTGATATTGAAGAAGTAGTAAAATATCAAGGTGAAGCATATGAATCTTTTGAAAAATTCTGTAAAGAAAATAGTATTACTATAATTGATGGTTGCTTATTTGAAGGGGATACTTCTTTAGATAGTGGTTATGATGAATGGTTTAATACAACAATAGAAACTACTTTATCTGAAGAAGAATTAAAAGAAAAATTAGAACAGTTAAGAAGAACTATATCTTATTGTAATTATATTAGAATAGAAGAAGATTGATACTTCTAACTATTTCAAAAAACCACAATAGACAGAGATATCTATAGAAAAACAAACACTTTTTCCTATAACTCTGTTATTTAACAAAAAATACTAAAATATAACCTAATATCCAATTTGTAAATCAACAGTTAAAATGTTAAGATTTAGAGTACAGGACTAATTTTGCGGATTAGTTCTTACTCTATAAAATATCATAACCATTTTGCTAGTTTTTAATCACATAGTTTTAAATAGTTTCTAACAAATCGTTCTTTGAAAATTGAACATTTCACAACACTACGAACATGCGTTCAAATTCCTGTGGCTAATAAATAATTAATCCACATATTTTCACAAACTTAGTATACATCAAACTTAGAGCCTAGTCAAGAACAAAAAGTTCATTAATTTTTATGATTTTACTGATATATAGGAGGATATTATGGGAAAAAAATTAAATGAAAACCAAATTGAAGAACTTACTGCTGAGATACTAGAATTAAAAGAATCTACTGCAATAAATATAATGGAAATTGGTAAGAGATTAATACAGATTAAATATTCATTACCACATGGAAAATTTATAAAATACTTAGAAGAAAAAGTTGATTATACTTCAAGAACGGCACAAAAATTTATAAAAGTTTATGAAGAGTTTGGAAATACGAAGTCGCCTTCGCTTTTAAGTACAGAAAAATTATATTTGTTAACTGGTTTAAAAAAAGAACAAAGAGAAGAGTTTTTACAAAATAATGATGTAGAACATATGTCTACTAGAGAATTACAACAGGTTATTAAAGATACTAAGAAAGCTAATAAGAAGGCTTTAGATCCACAGAAAACTGATAGTAATGTAGTTATAAATACAGAATTTAAGGATGTTACAGAGTCTATAAATGTAAATAAAAATGGTGTCGGAGAGAAAGACACGATAGAACAGAACCTTAAATTTGAGGGGCAGGTCAATAATGGCACACCTGTAAATAATGAAGAGGTCACAGAGAGTGACTCAGTTGATGAATGGGCTAAAACTATAAGTATGGTAAATGAAATTAAATTAAAGACAGGTGGATTCTACAATGATATAAATAGTAATTTACAACTAAGTGATTATGAAAGTTTACTTGTTACTAGATATTTGAATGGCGAAGTTACTCAAGAACAGTATAAAAGTATTATAGATGAAGAGAAGCTTAATATTCCTTATATGCAAAATGAAGAATCTTATAAAAAGTTTCTTGATGACTTAAGTGTAAGTAATAGTTACAGGCATTATGTAGATAACTATGATTCTAAAAATAAAATTGATAACAGTTATTACTATTGTAACATATTAGAAATAGAAGATTTATCCTATGAAAATGTAATTGAATTTGCTTGGGAAAAGAATCTAAAGGATAGACAAAAATATATTAATGAAAATAAGTATGTATTTACATTAAACAATATTACTATTGCTATGGGATACATTGAGTCTACTGAATACATTTGTATTTATAAAGATAGAGAATTATTTGCACATTATGATACAGATTATGACTACTTAGATAAGATAACAGAGTTATTTAAGTTCTATAAAATTAATAAAAAATATCTTAAATTAGTTGAAAAGTTTATGGAACAGAAGGAAATTGATAGGCAGCAACAACTAAAAGATGATTATAACAAAGCAGTTAAAGTAGCTAAGATTAAGCTAATTAAAAATGATGAAACCTATTTACTAAGTGAATATGGTACACAAAGGGATTGTGTAAGAGTATTTAGAAATTATGAAGAAATTGCTTTTTATGCTTTTGAAGTTGGAATGAATTTATATAATACAGACTTCTATAATACTGTAAGTATAGCTAATTACTACAATGAACTAATAAAAGATGCTGATAAAAAACACATAGTATTAGTTTATTTAAAAGACTTCCATAAATTATTAAGAGCAGAAGCCAAGAAAATATATGATAAATATAAAAAGGATTATGAAGAATATGACCCTTTTAGAGATTACAAGAAAAAGCAAGATGATGATTTTTGGGAACAATTTGCGAGTAATTTCAATAAAAAGCAAGATGCTTCTTTAGATATGTTCACAGAAGAAGAACTACAATTCCTAAAGGATATGCTTCAAGATGAAGATTTATGGAAAAAGGTTTATCGAAAGACAGCAATCAAAAACCATCCAGATAGAGCAGTTATTAAAGGACAAGAAGCAGTAAAAGAAGCTGAAAATTTAATGAAGCTATTAAATTCAATCAATGAAAAAATTGTTGGTTAGTACATATAGGGATGGTCAAAGTTTTGACTGTCCTTTAAATTTGAGGAGGAGGTGATTGTTTTGAGTGAATATGTAGTAACCAGTAAAAGGTTAAGAAACTTTTTATATTCTTTAGGGTTTAATTATAGAGAAGTGCCTGACAGAACCAATAGACAAGAATGTGTGTGGTTATTTGAAAAGAATAGTACCCTATTAAATGATATAGAATACTTTACCATACATAAGCAAAAAGTAATGGAAATTAATGGATAAAATAAGCTAAAAAATTGATGTACCTATTTTTACGTACATCAACCCAAGCTAATAGCTATTTTCATGTACGTATTTTTAGGTACATCAGTGAGGTGCTATAATAATAGACTAATTAAGAGAAAAGAATAGAATAAAATATTTCCTATTTAACTAAACGTTAAATAAGAATTTTCGATTCTTAGATTGATTTTCATAAACTTAAAAAAATATATTATGCGAAGGAGATATATATTATGATGGATTTTATAAAACTACCAAATAGATTATTTTATACTACTAAAAATGATGAGAAAGATTCTATTACTTATTTGAGTATTAAAGATACTATTAAAGATACTGATAAGGTACAGAAAAATGAAAATAAAATTAATGAAAAAGTATTATGTATTTTTGAGTTTTTATATAACAATGTTGATAGACGAGATAAGATTAAATTTACCTTAGAACATATAATTGTTCAATGTGGTTATACAGTAGACCAAAGAGCTAATAGGTCAGTACAACAATTCAGAAGAATATTAAATAAATTATTAGAACTTAAAGTTATTAGTATTGTACCTGATATTGGTAAATGTAAAAAAGAAAAGGTAATTAATAATTTTGATGATTTAAAACCAAAAGATTTTGTGGTTTGTAAATTAGAATTAGATATGTCTAAAATGTATTTTCAACTAAAAGATTCTGATAGAGAAGTAATAATGAACTATGATAAAGAAGAAATTAATAAAACAAAATTACTTATACATTACTGTTATATATGTGCTAGGGTTTATAAACGTTCTAAAGAAGATGGAGATCAAATTGCTCATGGAGGTCGTGCTGAAGTTTGGGCAATTACCTATAAAATGTTTAGAGATGATTTAGGAGAAACAGATGAAACTATTAAAAAATATAATGACATACTCCAGGAATTAGGACTTGTATACATAAATAATTTAGGAACATGGTATTGGAATGATGACCCTACAAAGTTTGTACATGAAAGTGTTAACATATATTCACTATGGCAAGGTTCAGAGGAAGCAACTAAAGATAACCTTAAAGCAGGTGCAAAACAATATAAAGCATTAGATAATAATAAAAATAAAGTATTTACTGGTAGTAGAATTTATAAAAACAATAATAGAGCATTAAATGGTAAAAAAGGTTCTATAATGAAGAAAGTTAAAAATGGAACTGCTACCGAAGAAGAATTAATTGAGTTAGAAAAAATTAATACCACATTAGATAAGGGTAAAAATGATACCAAATTTAGTATCATGAGCATACTAGATGAAAATAAAGATTATTATACTTTATCAGAAATCTATGATGAGAAATTTGGGAATCAAGAAATATCAGAGAAATATTATAGCCTAGAAAAAGATTTAGGGTTACTTGATGAAGAAGATAACTTAACTGTTAGCAAAGAATATTATAGATGGGTTATGGCTAATTATGAAGAAAGTAATCATCAATACTACATTAATTGTGTCCAAGTAGAAATTAGAAAAAATATTACAGATACTAAAGGTTTTGAGTTATCTAAAAATGGTAAGAAAATTGACAAGGATATCATAGCATCAATATCAGGTGGAAAAGTTAAACGTCCAGTATTTTAATAATTTAACGGTTTCCTTTGAAGGAAGTCAAGCTGTCGCCAGATGTGGCGAAAGTGAAAATTTAATATATGTTAACCAGGGATGTGGTAAGCAGATCCTATTTTGTCGTTGTTTTAAAAATTAATTTAATGTGTGAAGGAGATTAATTATTATGATGAATATGAATACATGTATAATTCAAATAGAAGGAAAAGACATATTAAATTTTGGTAAGAAAGGATTAGTTATAAAAGATAATAAGAAGAAATATAAAGCAACAGCAGATTATTCTTTAGAATGTATTCAACTCAATAAGGTTGTTAAAGCAGTATATAAAGATAATCCTGAAAAACAAAATTTATTTTATATTTTAAATGATAAACAATATACTGATACATTTATCAGCGTGACATTTGAATATTCTATCAAGGAGTTTGCTGAAAAGTATATTAAAAAGGACAAAGAAAATAAATATTACGTTAAATATGAAAATATTGATGATGTTAAGTTAGAAAAAATTGAATTTGATGCTGAAGGAAAATATTATATTGATAAGGAATTAGTTGCTTTTAAAGTTTCAAAAGATACAAATGATGATAAACTATGTGGAACTACTGTTAAAACTGCTAAAGAAGTAAGAGAAGATTTATATGAGAATGGATTTATTTGCAATAAGAATAGGTATGTACGTTTTAAAAGATCTAGTGGCTCTAGTAGAGTGGGAAAATGTCTTTTTATTTTAGAAGATTTATATAAGGACATGATGGAATGGTCATTAATGGGATTAACATTTAATGAAAATGAAAAAATTGATTTGGCTGCATTAGAAGCATACATAGCACTTACAACTAGTTCGATTATAGATACTATTAAGATTAGTCCTAAAAATATATTACTTATTGATGATGCTAAAAGTGTATTTACAGATACTGCAATGGTTACTAAAATAGTAAAGATAAATGAAAAAGATAGACTTGTTACTGAAAAAGATGATGAAGTAGAAGTTGAAAATAAAATTTGGGATGGGCAAAGTCTTTTAGATGAAAGTGTTTTTCAACAATGGAGACATAGAAAATCAGATGGAAATAAATTCGTTCTTATAAAACCCAATATTAAATGTAATACTAAAATTAATAAAGAAAAATTAATGAAAAAATATAATTATAACTATTCAGACAAGGGATTTTTACTTCTTCGTAATAGGATGACAAAAACGGCATGTTTCCAAACTCGCATACAACAATTCTTTAGAGATAACAACATAACTTCATTAGACCAACTAAATGGGATCACAGGAGCAGAAAAAATAGAAGATATATTAATGATAACAACAAAATCGTCAATTAAGTATATGAAATTTAATAATAGCTTTACCGATTATATTAATGAATCAGAAGATACCTGGGGCATAGTAAAATATGAAAAGCCTACACATCATTTTAATGGAGCAATGGTTTCTACTCACTATCAACTTTTAAATACTTTACAGATGGATAAAGAAACAATAACTCATTTTCTACAACCTTCATTCGATTATTTAAAATTACTTAAAACAGATATTAATGTATTCAGACATCATCTAAAGATTAGTTTAGGTGATACTGTAGAAGAAAGAGAGTTAAATAATACTAATGACTTAATGTTCTCTATGTTAGAAATTAATAATAATATAGAAAAAACTAATATATTTCAAAATTTCAGAGATGATGTAATAGATAGTTATATAAAGAATATGAGAAAAGGTCATATTTTGATAAATGGAACATATGCCATCTTATTCGGGAACAGCCTTGAGATGTTAAAGGCTACTATAGGAGATAAAGAACATCCTATGTACTGGAATGGAGAAAGTAGTGTTTTAATTGGTAATGAAATACATAATGCTAATTTTAAATATAATAAAGAATTGTTAGGATGTAGGTCGCCACATGTAACAATGGGCAACATAATAAAATTTAAAAATGTCGAGTGTAAGGTATTAGATAAATATTTTCATTTAACACCACAAATAGTGTGTGTAAATAGTATAAAAGAAAATCTATTGGAAAGAGCCTCATCTGCTGACTTCGATAGTGATCAACTTATTCTCACAGACGACCAGTATTTACTAGAAGCAATGAATAAGAATTATGATAATTTTTTAGTTCCTACATCAAAAGTTAACCCTAAAACAGTAAAAAGATTTAATACAGCAAAAGAAAAAGCAGATCTTGATTTTAATACTAGTGTTAACCTTATAGGAGATATTATCAATTGTAGTCAGCAATTAAATTCACGATTATGGCATATGGTCAATGAGGAGAAAAAAACTATTGATAGTCCAGAGGTGAAAGATTTATATTCTATAATATGTCAGCTTGATGTAATGTCGTGCATTGAGATTGATAAGGCTAAAAAAGAATTTCCAATTGATAATCAACTAGAACTAAAAGAAATAAGTAAAAAATATTTAGACTATGAATTAGTACATAAGGATAGTTGTAAATTAGCACCTAAAAAAATAATAAAAATATATGATGAATTTATTGAATTTCAAATCAATAAATATACCAGTAAAGATTGTAAAATGTTGGACATAAACTATAAAAAATATAGGGAAGAATATAAACAACAATTACTGGATTATAGGGAAAAATTAAAAGATTATAAATTAATAAAAGTTAGACCAATGTTTTTCAAATATATTGCTAAGAAAGAATATAAAGATCAGAAATATTATTACAGAAATTACAATACAACAATGGATATACTAGAAGATGTTATTACAGAAAAAACAAAGGAAATACGTGCTAAAAGAAATAGTAAAAAAGATTTAAAGCAAATCATACAAATTATGGATGATATAAAATATGCTTCAGCAGATAGGAAACAGGTTCCGGTAATTATTAAAGATGTTGAAGAATACAATAATTTTAGTAAAGCTATATGGAGTAAGGATAATTTAGAATCTGAAGAAAAATATATTAAATGTAAACAAAGACAAAATGAAATAGCAAAAGAGTATGAGAATAAAATAACTTTAGAAACTATGTATAAGATAATACATAAGTTATGTCACACTGATGAATATGACCATATAGCACGTAAATTAATAACAATTTTATTTAAAACTAATAGTAATGTATTCTTACAAATGTTTAACGAGAAGAAGGAAAAACTAACTATATTAAAAAGAATTTATAGAGAGCCTAAAGAAAATGAAGAAATAGTTAAAATTTATAATATGAATTACTTAATTGTAAAAAATTAAAAAAATCGCACACATTATAGCCTGAAACGGCTTGGTTGTGCGATTTATAATAATCATATAGGATAGAAAGAAAAGTTTAGACTTACTTTCTGCATGGGTGTAGTAGATACTAGTTAGAGCTACACTAGAAAGGATATACAGTAAAATGTATGTCCTTTTGTTTATATATTTTTTAAAAATTATATAACTATCTCTACTATTATTATATAATTTTTTATTGTGTAAGTCAATAATTTTTATAAAAAAATTTATAATATCTCAATTATATAATATATGTAAATGGTTAGTTGTGTCAATACTATTTTAAAAATTAATATAAAACTTATAGGTAAGTCGCCAAGTCAACACACATGTACAACACGGTATATGGTTGATAACCGCACTGTAAGTTTTAACAAGTGCAGGAGGAGTAGATATTATGGAAAAACTATACAATACATTAAGAGAGTTGGAAACAAGAGGAACATTACAACAACAGGCAAAGAATTTATATTCGGAGGAAAGGGAATATAAGAGACTTATAGCTAAATATAAAAATAATGAATTGCTTAAACAAAAATATGAGATTAGGTTAGAACATGTAAAAACAGAAATGATGTATCTAAATACCAAAATAATAGATACCCTAAATATAATAGAAGAATTTGTAGATGTAGAAGTATTTTGTGAGTTGTTTGGAGTAGATTATGAAAATTATGATGAGGACGAAAATTTTTATAATAATTTATTGGTTTCTAATAATAATTACATAGCACATGTTTGCAGGCAGGGATTGATACATAACGAAAAAATAGTAAAAGAATTCATGGAGCTATAATGGTATGACAATATTCTGGCTAGTAGTTAGATATTTAATATTCTTAATAAGTATAGTATATTGTGTTATTACAGGATTTTTAATAGTGATGATGATTAAAGAGATGATACAAGAAATAAAAATAAAAAATATATTTTGGGAGGTAAAGAAAAGATGGAAGAAAATACAGTATATCCATATATTCAAAAATGTGATGAAATTACCATTACATATGATGAGGAAGGAAAGGCGACTTTAACCAATGCTTATGGGCAAAATGATATGAGTCAGAATTACATAAAGATGCTTCAACAACAAGTTAAAGATTTGGAAGCAGAATTAAAAGTAACTAAAGAAGATGCAGACGAAAAGGCAAAAATGGCTCAAGGAATACTTGTTTGCTTAATGAAAATATATGAAAATGCTGAATCAATAGAAGAAGCTAAAAATATAATACATGATGATTTGCACGAGGTTGTAAAAGATTTGTTTAAATAAATAACTAAATATATATTTTCTCAATATAACATTATCACAAAATATAATAATAATCAATAGGGGTTTCTTTAAAGGAAGCCCCTTGAATTATATATACATTTAAAAGAGTAGAAATACTCTAAGTTTTTCATAATAATAATCTCCTTGGAGTAGTTAGTTAAATAGCTGACTACCCTTTTAAGTGTATATTTGTATACTGTAATGGGACTCCACATCCCAAAATATTTGAGTATATAGAGCCTATCAGCTTAATTGTTGGTAGGTTTTATTATGTTCAAATTGATGTGGAATCTGATTAGAGTATATAAGAAATTATTACTCAAATATTAAAAAATGTGGAAGGATGGTGTTGCAGTTATGGCAACAAAATTATTAATTAATTACAAAATAAATGAGAAAGGACAAAAGGTAGTATCAGCTAAAGAACTATATTTAGGTTTAGGATTAAATAAATCAAATTGGACTAAATGGTATCCTACTAATATAGAAAAGAATGAATTTTTCTTAGAAAATCGTGATTGGGTAGGGTTCGTTATAATGACGAACGGTAATGAAACTAAGGATTTTGAAATAACTTTAGAGTTTGCAAAGCATATAGCAATGATGGCACGTACAGAAAAATCACATGAATATAGAAATTACTTCTTAGATTTAGAAAAACAAATAGAAGAAGTTTCTGAAACAATGAATACTAAAGGTGAAATGTCTTTAGATGATTGGAATAAAATTAGATTTTCTGAAAAGAGAACTATTAATACTTTTGCTGATTGTTCTATAGAAGATATTAAGCAATTGGTAGAAGATTTTATTACATATGCTGAAACATTGGACACTAAAACTAGGGTTGTAAGATGTAGTAGTGCTATAAAGGGTATAACTAGATTACATGATAGATTAGCTAAAGAATCTGTAACTAATATAGGAGATTGTTATAATCTTTTAAAATTACAAGATAGTATTAAGACTATTGCTCATATTACAGAAAACAGACATAGAGGACAAAAGATAGCTCACAGAAATAAGAAAATAAAAGATTTAGAAAGTAAGATAAGTTAAGGAACTGGCTTAAAAATAAGCTGGTTCTTTTATTTTATAAAAATTTAAGGTTACGTCATATCCTAAAAGGCGATGGAGGAAAATATGAAAAATTTATTAAAAGAAGTAAAAGGGAATATTTATGGATTAGGTTGTTATTGTTTCAAATATGGTGATACAGTAGCCTATGTAGGATCAGGAATGATGAATGATCGTTTACAATCTCATTTGTATGCACTTAAAAGAGGATTGTATGAAGGAACTAATAAAGACATACTCCAAAGGAAATATAACCTTGGGGAACTAAGCTTTGAGGTTCTTCACTTCTCTGAGAACAATAGTACATATTTAAATGGTACTGATGAAGAAAGAAAAGCAATACAAGAATCATTGGAAGTACTGGAGCAGTTTTATCACGATATGTATAAAGATACTGTTTGTAATAAAATGAGTAAGATTAAAAAGTGGAGTACAAGTCCTAACATAGAATCGACTAATAAGAGAAAAAAAGCCAACACTGGAATTAAAAACCCAATGGCAAAATATAGAGAAGAACATATATGTAATGTCTTATATTTAAAACAATATGGATTTAAAAACAAAGAAATTAATAAGATAATGAAGATTGAATGTGGAGTAGATATTAATACAAATTATATTTATTCTGTAGGTAATACAAAATGGGTACATATTAAAGGAAAATATGAAAATTGGATGGATAAATACATAAATAAAAATATAGAGTCTGAAAAGTCTGCAAACAATTCAGACCCAAGTGATACTGCAATATCACAAAACGATTAATAACTATTTATATTATATACATATTTATTAGAAATATTCAATGTTTTAGAGAAATATTCAAAGGATATTTTTGGGGGTGTTCATATCCTTTGAATATTTTAAATTTAAATAAGAGGAGAGATTGTTATGAAAAATAAAATAAAGAAATTATTAAATTCAAAATTTCTTAATGCTTTTTTAGTGGGAGCAAATGTAGATTACATATTAGATTTATTGATACATGGGAGTAAACATTTTGTATTAAATTTAATTCTAAGTCTATTGGTGATTATTGGTTGCAGCTATTCTTATTACACAATTGAAAAAGAAGGTGTGTAATAATGGTACAAGTTATTGCGATACATTATACATCATTTAGAGAGAAACTACATTTAATTAATAAACAATGAATTAAAGAATAAGAAGTTTATGGATCTTGATGGAGTTTTATACCGTGTAGATTACTTAGGGAACGATGAGCCTTCGGCTAGTATGTTGGTGAGGAACGAAAGAAGGTGTAAAACATGTTAGGTATATTGATTATATTAGGGATGTTTATGTTGGATGAATGGGTTAATAAATTAATAGAATCTAAGAGGAGAAAAGTAAATGGATAATAATGGAATAAATGAATATTATACTTTAAAGAAATACTTAATAAAAAATAAAGCGAATGATTTTTTTAGTTCATTTATAACACTAGAGAAAGAAGAACATTTTATTTCATTTTGTGATGGATATTTATGTGAAATTGAATTTGATGATGAAGAACATTATGTGAAATTTTTTGAAATACTTGAAATTGTAAATGATAATCCTTATGAATTTAAAGAATTAGACAATTTTGGAATTATGATAGATATATTAACGTTTGAAGCAAATAAAGATTTGCAAAATAATAATGAAAAATATATCGAGATAAATAATATACGATTTTATTATAATCCAAACGAGATAGAAATTAATAATGAGATTATGGATAGATTACGAAATTTCCCTGCCGATGATGACGAAGAAGGCTATTATGTTGTTATCGATGGCAGTAGATTAGTAATTTATTAAATAGAGGTGAAATGGTAATGGAGGAAAAACTCATTTATAGTTTTAATAAGGCTTGTTATATAGTTGCTACTACAAATTGTAATTATGACATGAAGATAGACAAAGAAACTACAAATACATATTTTGTGTTTCCGCAAAACGAGGAAATACATAGAGCTATTAGAGAATTTTCTAATGAAAATATGTGTATTTGTAATGGACATAAATTTTTAGAGACTTATAAAAGATTGAAAAGAGAAAGTATTCAGCTAAAAGATAAATTCTTAAATGAATTTCAATAGATAAATAAAAAAATTTACTTATATTATATTAATTGTATAGTTTTAGGTGAATTTGTACTACGATTTTAATTGAAATGGATGCTGTATCTAATTAAAATAAATGGTGAACATGTTCATATTTTGTTAAAATTTATTTTAATTGGAGGAATATATATATGGTTAAAAATGGTAAAGTGTTATTTTTTATGTTCTTGCTTTTATTTTTAGTTGGGTTTAGTAGTAAGGCTTTAGCAGCTACTACATGGAATCCTGATGATAAAGGAAATGGAATTACTTTATCTAATAATAATTTAACAGTAACATCAACGGATACATCAAATAGTGTTCGAGCAACAACAAGTGTAAGTAGTGGAAAATGGTATTGGGAAGTTACTGTAAACACTGGAAATTACTGTTTTGTAGGTGTTGCAAATTCAACTTTTAATGTATCAGGAGGTAGTATTAGTAGCATAAATTCAAGAAATTATTATGCAAGTACTGGTGGATTTTATCCTGTATCGTTAACTACAGTTTCTGGAGCTACATATACATCAGGAGATACGATAAGTGTTTTATTAGATATGGATAATGGAACTTTGTCGTTTTGGAAGAATGGTGTGTCTCAAGGGGTTGCTTTTACTAATATAAAATCATTAGGTACTAGTGTATTTGCGTATATCGGAAGTAGTTCTACTATAAGTACAGTAACTACAACAAATTTTGGTGCGACACCTTTTAAATATTCTATACCAGATGGATATCTAGCATATGATGCAAGTGATGTATCAATATCTTCAATAACTTTAGATAAAACATCTGACAATTTACAAGTAGGACAGACAGATACATTAACAGCTACAGTATTACCAGATAATGCTGAAAACAAGAATGTAACGTGGACATCAAGCGATTCAACTATAGCGACAGTAGATTCAACTGGTAAAGTTACAGCAGTAAAAGAAGGAACAGCAACGATAACAGCAACTTCACAAGATGGGAGCAATCTTTCAGCTTCATGTACTGTAAATGTAACAGTACCAGCTCCACAAGGAACTATAAATTTAACTTCAACACAAAGCACTACAAGTCAGGCTATAGCATTGAATTGGAATAGTGTAGATGGAGCTACTGGATATGACGTTAAGAGATCAACTACTCAAGGAAGTGGATATACAACAATTGCTTCTAATGGCACAGATACAACATATATAGATACGAATGTACAATCAGGAATTACATACTATTATATAGTTACACCTGTAAATTCAGCAGGAGAAGGTAATAACTCAAATGAAGCTTCAGCTACTGCTGCTACAATCAATACAAATGTAGTTGTTTTAAACATAGAACCTGAAAAAACTAAAATAAAAACAACCGAAACTGTATCTGCTAATTTAGTCATTGATAACATACAAAATATAGCAGCAGAAGACGTAAGAATAAAATATGATAATACTAAACTTCAATTCTTAGGTATGGAAGAAGTTGATGGAATAAAATTAGTAAAAAGTGATACTCAGCCTGATGAATTAAGAGTTATAGTTGCAAGTAAAGGTGCAGCAAATATTGTTAATGCTAAAAAGGCGTTATTAAAATTAAACTTTAAAGGAATAGCTGTAGGTGATGCCCTAGTTGATGTAATTAAAGGTAGGGTTTCAGATGGTATTACAATGGAAAGAGACCTTCAAGATTCAGAATGTGGACAGGCTACAATAACTATAGAAGATTTAAAAGATGTAAATGACAGTGGAGAGTTTACACTTTTGGACTTAGCTATTGATGCTAGACACTTAAGCGAAGACCCTACTACACTTACTCAATATAATACAGACGTAGTGGTAAATAATGCTATAGATGATAATGATTTATTAAAAATCGGTGAGTACATGTTAGCAAATTCTAATTACACATTTTAATAATGTAGATTAAGTAATTTAATATTAAGAGCCTGAAATAATGGCTCTTTTTGTGTTGAAAAATTTTTTAAGGATAGAAAGGTGGAATTAATACGATGGAAATTATAAGGTTGCTAAGAGATATAAAGAGATTATTAGAAGACATAAGTTATAAGTTAGATGATAACAGGGGTATTAGACCTGTTGTTCCTATTGTTAGGACAAGGGTAAGAGTTATAGAACCAGGGAGAGTTACAAAAAATAGATAAATAACTTAAAATTTTACATAATTACAGAAGGAAATAAGCATCTTTTGTAGAAATAAATAGAAGAAAGGATGTGTTGTAGATGAAGATTGTTAATATATTTTTTACTAGTGGAAAACAATTAGCAATTTCAGTAGATGGTGAGGAAAGAGAAAGATTGATTCAGTGGTTAGACAGTACAAACATAAATTCTGAACGTTTTTATACTATTAAACAAGGATCACAAACATATAGCATTTATAAAGACAAAATTGAGTATTCGGTATATTAAAACGTAGGGCGTATTTTACAATTAAATACATGTTTGTTTTTTATCTAAAGTAGGGTATGTTATCTAGTCAGGCACTCAATTAATGTGTGCTTTTCTCTTACAAAATCTTTAATTATATTACAAAATGTGGTATAATTAAATAAATTTTGTGAGGGGATGTGTGATTTTATGAGGGATTATACTAGAAGAAGTGTAGCATATGCTGTTAGTGATATCCTATGTATGAATAAACAAAGTGTATATGATTATGCAGATGGAAAGCATTATCCGTTTAGTGGAAATGGAGATATCTACGATTATACTGAAAAGTGTTATATCTCATATTCAAAATCTAATGTAAGCAAATATGAACTTTTTCATTATAAGCATCGAAAATATATAGAATTAGAAATGGGAACTGGTAATTTTAAAGGATTTGACTTTGATAGTAGAAAGCATTTTGAGGGTACAATAAAAGGTACAGGCATTGAAATATATGATTATGAATTTGGAAAATGGTATTATTATTCAATATCCTAGGTAAGAATAACTTTAATTACTTAATTATACATTTTTAGAGGAAATTTAGAACCTTCTGTCGAATAAGGTATTTGATGGGAGGTGTTTGTGTTGGATATGAATAAAGCAACGGGTAAATATTATAAGAGAGTAGTCAGTGAATTCTTAAAAGATAAAAATTATAATAAAGAGCAGTATAAAAATATTAGAAAAATATATAAAGATATTACTGAATATTATGACAACAGAATCAAAGAAGATAAAGATTTTGATGTTAAAATTGAGAAATTAAGACTTGAAAGAAATTTTGGTAAACAGGTAGGTATAGCAACAAACTATAATATTGCATTTTACATTGCTATATTATGTCCATTAGTTGTATTAATACTACAGGAATCATTAGATAACTTTAAATCTAGTTATAAATTTATTGGTATTATAGGTATAGTTATCATGATATTTGTTCTAGTTTTTATGTTTATGAGAGAATCAGATAAAGTTAATCCGAGAGAATTAATGATACTTATATCACTTAAAGTCTTAGAGGATATGGAAAAGCAAAATCAATCAAAAAATAACTTACCTATTGATGAAGTTGCAGCTACTATTGATGATAATATAGAAAAAGATATTGTTAGTAAAAGAAATAATCGAGGAATGGGATGGATATTAAATATTATTCCTATAATAAACATTGTAAGAAAAAGGTAGCTTAATAATATTTTGTTACAAATAATTTTATTAGAATTTACGAGGGGGACATGAGAATTATGGACTTAGAAAATATGTATAGAAACGTATTTAATAATGTATTAAAAAATACACTGGAAGAATGTTATATAGAAGGTTTAAATAAATATTTATATAAAAAAGGTTATGGTGAATTTAGTATAGCTTTAGGTAAAAATCCAACAATCCCTGTTGATATTAAATTTGAGGATATTCAAGATAAATTATTAGAATTATTTATGAATATGGATAATAAGAATGATGATTCTTATTATAATGAAAATAAATCTAATGAAATAGTTAAATTTTTTATTAAGGAATACTTAAATAATTTAATTATAAATGCAAGAAGAAAATTTAAGTAGTATTCATTAGTTTGAGTACTTTTTCTTTATTATTTTTATCAGCATAACTATATTAAGGTTAACCAAAATGAGTCTAAAGAAAACTAATATTATATCTTTTTTTGCTTACAATAGTATGTTATAATTGCTGTAAGAGGTGAGCTTATATGGGGTTGAGCTTTAGAAAATCCATTAAAATAGGCAAAAATACTAGAATTAATTTATCTAAAACTGGTGGAATAGGAATTTCTACTGGTGTAAAAGGTGCTAGAGTTAGTGTAAATCAAAATGGTGTTAGGACAACTGTAGGAACAGGTGGTATACAGTATAGAAAAGATCATAGTTTTAAAAAAGGTAATACTAGAGTTGCCAAGCAAGAAGCATCTACAGGTAATGCTTTTATAGATTTAATTAAAGGTATTTTTGGACTAGTATTTTGGGGAGGATTATTTTATTTAATTGTTAAATTTTTAATGTTTATGTTTAGTAGTTAGAGAAGCTGAGAGATTGGCTTCTTTTTATTTTGCGGAAATATTTAATGATGGGAAGGAAGTGAGATTATGGAGAATAAGAATAATAGACAGGGTGAAGGTGGAGGACAGCCTTTGAAATGGAATAGTCCTGAAGAATTAGAAGAAAAAATTAATGAATATTATAGATGGGCTAAAGAAAATGAGAAACATATTACTGTAACAGGATTAGCATGGTTCTTAGGATGTGATAGACAAACATTACTAAATTATGAAGGTGCTGAAGAAAATCAATGGCTTAAAAGAGTTGATGATGAAACAAGGCGTAAGTATGTCGGCACGGTAAAGAATGCTAAGAGATTTATTGAGATGAATTATGAAGAAGGCTTATTTAATAAATCTTCTACTACTGGAGCTATATTTACATTAAAAAATAACTATAATTGGGTAGACAAACAGGAAGTAGTTACAAACAATAATGTTAATAATTTAGATTTATCAGTTGAAGAAATAGAAAAGCAATTAAAAGAATTAGATAACACCAATTAATATATAGATAAAAGAATTATTTTATTTACCATTAGTTGGTGTCTATAAAACATATGATTTTGAATACATTAGAATTTAATAGAAAAATCTAAATAAATGTAGATAAATCAATACAATTACTTTTAAAATATGTCTATGATATTTGAATATGATTTCGTAAACAATTATTATAAAACTATAATAAAGTTTATGGAGGTGCTCAGATATGATATTCGGATATATGCGTATATCTACGCAGAAAGAAAATCAAAAAACTGATAGACAACTTTTAACTTTAAAAGAATATGCTAAAGCAAATAATTTTCAATTTGATGATATAGTGGAAGAAAGAGTTTCAGGAACAATAAGGGCAGAGAATAGAGAAGAATATTCAAAGTTAAAAGATAAATTAAGGTCTAATGACATATTAATTATAACTGATTTAGATAGATTAGGACGTAATGCAGATGATGTTATTATGGAACTTAAAGACCTTAAATCAAAAGGAATAAGAGTTATTGCACTTGATATGCCTTATATGTCAGATTGGAAAAAAGCTAATGATAACAGTATTTACGATATGGTTATTGATATAGTTATTACTATTAAGGCTCATATGGCTCAACAAGAAAGAGAGAAAATAGTTTCAAGAATTAATCAAGGATTAGATGTTGCTAGAGCTAAAGGTAAAAAATTAGGTAGACCAAAAGCAGAGCTACCAGAGAATTTCATAAAAGAATATAATAAGTTTAAAAATGGTGAATATGGAACTATTAGTGCTAGTGGTTTTGCTAAGATGTTAGGACTAGGCAGAAGTACATTATACAAATATATAAATATTTATGAAGGTAGTAAATAAACTATCTTCTTTTTTATATCCATTTTCAAGAGAGGAGGTATGTTTATCTGAATGACATAGAAATTAAACGAAAAAAGTTAGAGTTATTAAGACAGTTAGCAATTGTAAAAAGTAGAGAATCATTTTGGCATTATTGCAAAACTAGAGAACCAGACTTTTACAAAGATAGTCGGGTATATTTACATAATTTTTGCAACATATTACAGCAATTATATGAACGCACACTTATAAATCCATTAACTAATAAACCTTATAAAAGATTAATAATAAATATGCCTCCAAGACATGGTAAAAGTAGAACTTTAGGTAACTTTTGTAGTTGGATTTTAGGTAAAAATAAAACGAATAGTATTATGACAGTAAGTTATAACTGTAGTATTGCAACAGATTTTAGTCGAAATACAAGGGATATTATATTAGGAAATAATGATAATTATATAGGTTACTCTGATATATTTCCAGATACTAAAATAAAACAAGGTAATGGAAGTGTTAACGATTGGGCTTTAGAAGGAACACACCACACTTATACTGGTACTGGTTGGGATGGTACAGCAACAGGAAAAGGTTGTACGGTATTGATAGTTGACGACCAAATAAAAACAGTAGATGAAGCTTTAAACGAAGCCTATTTAGATAAATTATACAATAAGTACAACGGTACATTTATTTCACGTCTGGAGCATGATGCCTTACAAATTGTTTGTATGACTAGATGGAGTGAATTTGATCTATGCGGTAGAGTATTAAGTGAAGATGATGGAGATGAATGGTATATATTAAAACTACCAGTAATAGATGAAGTTACTGATAAGATGCTATGTGAAGAAATAATGGACAAGGAAGAATATGAATATAAAAAGAAACATATTCCTGAAGAAATATTCTTACCTAATTACTTACAAATTCCAATTAATAAAAAAGGTGCTTTATATGATGGTCTTAAAAATTATGAAACATTACCTTTTGATGTTAATGGAGAATGTCTATTGCAAGATATATTATGTTATGTTGATACAGCAGATACAGGCACAGATTATTTAGCAGCAGTAACAGGTGGAGTTTACAATGGAGAATTATATATACTCGATATTATATATACTCAGGAGCCGATGGAAGTTACAGAAAAATTAGTAGCTACATCCCTATATAATAATAGAGTTAAACAATGTTGGATAGAAAGTAATAACGGTGGTAGAGGGTTTGCAAGAAATGTGGAAGATAAGTTATGGAAGGAATACAATAGCAAGGAATGTATAATTACTAAGCTACCTCAAACTAAGAATAAATTAACTAGAATTATTATGAACGCCACTTTTGTACAAGAACATGTTTATTTTCCTAAAAATGTTAAAACAAGATGGAACAAGGCATGGGAACATCTATTGAATTTTCAGAGAATAGGTAAAAATAAGCATGATGATATAGAAGATGCTTTAACTGGTTTGTGTGAAAAGTTTATAGAAAAATATAGGCTATATAATTCTAGCAGTACAACTTATAATGATTCAGTTTATAAAAAAGGTATAGGATTGAAAAATCAATTATTTAAGAGGAAGGGAGGAATTGTATTTTAATGGATAATAGAAATAATATTAGAGATATATTATTAGATTTAAATTCTAAGGAATTGAAAGAACGTAAGAAAGTTAAAAAGGATTTCTATTTCTTTTTAGGTGAATGCAGAGATTCTAATGATTCTATGATAGATGAGGATAAATTAGGACAATCATGGATTGTAAATGACGACATAGATTATGTTCCAACCCAAGATATAAGAAATAAAGTAAAACCATTACTAAGAAAACAGGCAAGGTTTATGTTTGGTAAAGAGCCTGATATTCTTTTTAAACCTTATAATCCAGAAGATAAAGACAAATGTGAAGAGTTACGACAATACATAGATAATATATTAGAAGATAATAGCTTTTGGTCTTTGACTTTAAAGGCTTTTTTAAATTGTACTGTAAAGAAAAGAATGTTATTAAGGCTAGAAGCTAACCCAAATGAACATATAGGAATATTTTATCATGACATAAAAGATTTTTCTTATACTATTAATTCTAACAATAATAAGGTAAATAGTATTACAATTGTAAGGGTTGATCCTACTACTGAATCATTGGAACTCTATAAGCAAAAATGGTTAAAGTATATCTACTATATGGAAGGTGAAACTTGTAAATTAAAAATACAGACTTTTGCTGGAAACGTGTTAGATAAAGCTATCAAAGAAGAAATATTAGATACTAAATTAAGTAGACTACCAGCATTTGTAATTATAAATGGTGGTTTATTAAATGACGATTTTGGCGAAAGTGATATTACAGATTTAAAAAGTCCACAGAATCAATATAACCGAAAGGTTTCTGATTTTGCAGACACTTTAAGATTTAATATGTTTCCTCAAACAGTAATAACTGATGCAACAGCCGATTCAGTTAACAAAATTTCTATTGCTCCCAATAGTTTAGTTCCATTAGTTTCAACAGAAGGTAAAACTGCAACAACACAAAAGCTTGAAGGTGGATTTGTTTCCAGTGAGCCTGTAGAAGTATTCTTAAAGAGAATAGAAAAGGATATGAATGATACGTTATCAATTCCAATTCCTGAACAACTTGTAAATATTCCTTCAGCAAAAGCATTAAAATATATGTATAATGATTTGATTGCACGGTGCGAGGAAAAGTGGAAGGATTGGGAAAGTTCTATTAAGGAATTAATTTTACTTATAATAGAAAGTTGTAGTAAATTTAATTGTTATCCAGATTGGAATCATGAGTGGGATAATTTAAATTTTAAAATATTATTAAAGCACAATTACCCAATTCCAGAGGATATTGAAGACAAGAAAACTCTAGCCATGAGTGAAGTTAATACAAATCTTAAAAGTAGAAAAACTTACATAAAAGAATTTGGAGATGTAGAAGACTTTAATGGCGAGTGGCAAGAAATTTTAAGTGAAATGCAGCAGATAAAAGAAGTTGAAGCAGATCAGTTTATACCTAATGGTGATATAAATGGAAACTAATAAAGAATATTTAAAATTAGTTGAGGAAGCTAGAAAGAAACAAATTAAGCTAACCGAACAGAATTATAGAGATTTGCGAAATATTTTTATAAAGGCTTCTAAAGAGTTATTTATTAAAAGTGCTAGTGCAAAAAATAAAAGTCTTACTAAAAGATTTCTAACCGATTATATTAAGCAATTAAGAAAAATTACTAGGAGTATGAGTGTTGAAATAGGGAAACAAATAGAAGATGCTATTATAAAAAGTGCCAAAAATGCTTCAAATATTCAGCTAGATTTTTTTAATATAATTGATTCTAGATATAGGCTAAATTTAAAGCAATCTTTTACAAATATGTTTAGCAAAGTTCCCATAGAAGCTATTAGTGAGTTAATAAATGGTGATTTCTATAAGGATGGAAGAGGTCTAAGTGAAAGAATATGGTTCACAGAAAATAAGGTTAATGGTGATTTAGATTATATTATTAATACTGCTATAGCTGAAAAGAAAAGTGTATATGAGTTATCTAAAGACTTAGAAACCTATGTAAATTCAAATGCAAAAAAAGATTGGGAATGGAAAAAAGTTTATCCAAGTGTAGGTAATAAGATTGTAGATTATAATGCCCAACGATTAGCAAGGACTTCAATAAATCACGCATATTTTTTAGCTAATGTTAGAAGTTGCGAAGCAAATCCACTAATTGATGTTATGCACTGGGAGTTATCAGCAAGCCATTATAATAGGCAAGTTGCTAAATGGGGTAAAGATATTTGTGATGAGTATGCAAATCACGATGAAGGTTATGGAAAAGGTAATTATTTAATTAAAAATCTTCCTGTTCCACACCCTCAATGTCTTTGTAGCCAATATGCTGTAATTCCAAATTCTTTAGAGGATATAGGAACAAGATTAAATGAATGGGTAAATGGAAAACCAGATAAACAATTAAAAGATTTTTTAAAAGGACATTAAATAAATATGTCTTTTTTATTTTGCCCTAAACATGGCGTTAAACTGTAAAAAATAATGAGGAGGGAAAAATATACATGGACTTATTACAATACTTACAAAAAACTTTAGGAGAAGCCGAAGGAAAAACTACCTTTGATAAAATAAATGCTGATTCTGAATTTACAATATTAGTAGATAGTAAGAAACAATCTAACTATGTTAAAAAGGAAAAGTTTGATCAAATCGACAGTGAAAGAAAGGATTATAAGAAACAGTTATCTGATAGAGATAAACAATTAGAGGATCTAAAAGTGAAAGCACAGGGTAATGAAACTCTTACAGCAGAAATTGAAAAACTTAAAGCTGATAATGCTAAAATCTCAAGCGATTATGAAGCTAAAATAAATCAAATAAACTTTGATTCTAAGTTTGAAAAAGCTTTATCTGACTATAAACCTAAAAATTCTAAAGCATTAAAAGCATTACTGGACATGGAAAAGGTTAAATTAGATGGAGATACATTTTTAGGACTTGAGGAACAGTTAAAAGCCTTAAAAGAATCTGATGCCTATTTATTTGAACCAGAAGTAACAGGTGGTACTGGTAAAGTCGGAGCATCAAGTACAATTATATCTTCTAATAAAGATAAAACAGTAGATGAAGTTAAAACAATAGGTGGACTTTTAGCAAAACAAAAAGCTGAATCTATGTCTACTACAGAAAGTTCATTCTTTAAATAAATAATATGTTACAGATATTTATAACATATTGGGATTAAAACTAAAAATCAATAAAAAATAATTAAATTTGTGGAGGTATTTAGGACTATGAGTAAACAAGTAATAAGAACAATTTTAGGAGAAAAGAAAAATATATTGGTTGTAGGAAATCATTTTGTAGCAGTTCCAGTTAAGATAGATGCTACTGCAATAACAGCAGATGCACAGGGTAAAAAGATAGTGCCTTTAGGTAGTATTGTTGATAAAACTGGTAAGGTTGTAAATGATGGTACTGCATTTGGAATTACATACAATGAAATAGATGTGACTGGTGGAACGGAAGCTGTAAGTGTAGTAATACATGGCTTTATAGACAGTACTCAATTACCAGTAACACCAGATGCAACAGCAATTGCAGCAATGAAGCAGATTACAATTCTTTAGAAGTTGTAGTCTTTTTTATTTTACAAATAATTAATAAAAATATTTAAATTTGAAAGCGAGGAAAAATATATGAATATAAATGTAAAAGATGTTATAAATCCAGAATCTATAAAGGAATATGTTACAAATGTGCCACAACCTGTAACAATAGGTAAAGAATTATTTCCAGACAAAAAGCAACTTGGGATCGATATTACTCTTATAAAAGGTGCTAAAAATAAGGCTGTAGCTTTAAAACCTTCAGCTTTTGATGTTGCTGTAAAAGTTAGAAGCTTAAAGGCTACAGTAAAAGAAGAAACTAGAGAAATGCCATTCTTTAAAGAATCTATTCTTATAAATGAAAGAGATAGACAAGAATTATTGAAGGCTATGTCCTCTGTAAATACACAATGGAGAGATTTAATACTATCCAATGTTTATAATGATATTAATGGTTTGGTTACTGGAGCAGGCGTACAAGCTGAAAGAATGAGAATGCAACTTTTAGTAGATGGTAAAATTTATGTGACTTCAGATGAAAATGAAATATCTTTTGATTATGGATTACCTGCAAATCATAAAGAAACTTTAGCTGGTACAGCACAATGGTCTGATTTTGTTAACTCTACCCCTGTGGACGATATTATAAGATATCAAGATTTAGTAGAAGAAGATACTGGAATAAGACCTAGTAGAGCTGTATGTACTAGAAAAACATTTAATTATTTAAAGAATAATAAATCTATAAAGTTGGATATAAATAAGGACGGTACAACTATTATTACTGATGCAATATTAAAAGCATATTTACAGGATAAAGTAGGCTTAACAGTGGCTATAGTAAGTGGTAAATTTGTTGCTGAAGATAGTACGGAACAGCAGTATTTTCCAGACAATATACTTACTTTAATTCCAGATGGAACACTTGGAAATACATATTTTGGTACAACACCAGAGGAAGCTGACCTTATGACAAATGCTGATGCAAATGTAAGTATTGTAAATACTGGTGTTGCAATAACTACAATGGTTACTAAAGATCCAGTCAACGTTCAAACAAAAGTTTCTCAAATTTGTCTACCTTCTTTCGAAAGAATAGAAGAGATATTTGTAGCTACTGTAGCTTAGATTTAAACTGTAGCTTAATTCAAGGGGGTTTTATTCCCCCACTATTTTAATATGAAAATTAATGGAGGTAATAGATTATGGCTAAAAAAGAAGATATTGAATTAGTAAAAGTAAAGGTATTAAAAAACTTAAAATATAACACTAAAATAAAAGCAATTGGTGATGAATTAGAAGTTAATAAAAATGATGTAAAAGAAATGGTAGATAAAAATTTAGTAGAGATATTAGAAGTTATAAACAATGCCCAAGAATCTACTACAACAAATGCAACAGAGTAGGTGGTTAGATGTCTACTGATTTACAAAAATTAAAATTTAATCTTCAAGAAAAGGAATATCCTTATTTTGAAGATTCTGATTTAGAAATGTTACTAGAACAATATACTGATGTTCCAACTGCTACTTATTATGGATGTCTGCTAAAGGCTAGTGTTGATAGTATAACAGTTGCAGGGATTGTGATACCTAGTAATAGGGAATATTGGTTAACCCTTGCAAATCAATTTAAAGGTTTAATTACTACAAGTACACCACAATACAATACTTCAATGAGAAGGGTTGATGGACAATGAGTGGAATTAACAAGATAAAAATAAGTAAACAAATATTAAAAGCTTTGACTAGTAAAGGATTAATGAAAGATGTAGTAATTTTTCGAGATGATAAAAACTATTACGGTGAAAATAAAGAAGGATTATATGTTACTACTGTTAAAGGTTTTTACCATAAAGGAAATAGTATCAGCTTTAATCTTACTGAAAGTGCTAGTATAACCACTAATTCGCAAGAAAAATTGTTAGTTATATATGATGAAAATTCTTTAAAAATAAAAGTAAATGATTATTTCTTTATAGAACAAAGGGAATTTGAAGAGGATAATAAAACTCTTAAAAAAGAAAAATATACAATTTTAGATAAAGGTGATATTGAAGGTATAGTGTACGATATGTTTTTAGAAAGAAGGTAATATTATGGCAGAATTTAAAATTGATGCAGAAAAAATAATAAAAGGTTTACTTAAATTTGCTACTAAAGAAAAAGTTGCATTAGCTATATACGCTGATACAGTAAGTAAAAAATTAGAAGCTGAAGCAAAGAAAAATGCATCTTGGACAGATAGAACAGGATTAAGTAGACAAACATTGCAGGGTGGTAAAGAAATTAATAAAGATTCTGTAGATGTTTATATAGCAGGAAACACAGAACAAATCCCATATCTTGAACTATGTAATGAAAAGAAATATGCAATCTTGCAACCTACAATAGATAAAAACAAAGATAAGATATTAAAAGGATTAGACAACCTATTAGGAAAGTAGGTGTTAAAAGATGATTAACCAAAAATTTGAATTATCCTATAAAATAGATGGAGATATAATTGGGGATGGAGAAATATATACCCAAACTCATTATAGAAGGATATATGCTTATTTAAAAGAAAGTGGGTATGATGTTTATAGCATCGGACAAAAAACAGGCAAATGTGAAAAAGAATATATTGTAATTAAGGAAAATGGGACAAGTGGAAATGAATATGTTGGATATAGTCTAGTAGATATAATTATTTTTTATCCTTTAAGTAAATATAGTGAAATGGAACTATATGTTAAGAATATAAAAAAATTATTAAAAGATTTGAAATTTCTACAATTTACAGGTAATATTACATCTTCTATTGTAGATAGAGATGTAGAAGCTTATACAAGTAGTATACAGTATCAAATATTTAAAAAAATATAGAAATAATGGAGGGAAAACAATATGGAAGAAGGAAAAGCACTCGTTAATATAGTACGTACAGAAATTGTTAATGAAAGAACAGGAGATACATATATATTTGAAACTCAAGATTCTTGCGAAATTAAACCAGATTTAAGTCAAGGCAAGGAAGATATATTAAGGGTAAAAGATACAATCTATGCAATTAATAACACTGAAGATATTTGCATCGGTTATGAAATAAAAATGACAGATTCACTATTGACCCCACAATTAATGGCTTTGGTTGATGGTGGTACTTTTGTGGCTGGAAAATATGAAGCTCCAAAAGCAGGAGTAAAAGTAAATAGAGATAAATATACGTTAATAATTTATACTGAAGAGAAAGATTATACAGAGACTTGCGGATATGCAAAATTTACATTCAAACATAATCGTGGGAAAGCCCTAGACTTTAAACTAAAAGATGGGGCTTTTTATGTTCCAGAGTTTAACAGTAAAAGTAGACCTGTAAGGGGTGAAAGTCCTGTAGAAATAGACTTTTTAACTACGTTACCATCTAATGGTGGAAGTTCTACTGGAACAGTAGTAACAGTACCTACACCACCTACACCTACAAGTGCAGATGGAACAACTCCAGGTATTACTATAGGTACAGATTGTAAAGTAACTTGGACATTCTTAAACGCAATAAATGTAGTTGATGTAACAGTATCAAACTTTAAAGTTTACAAAAAATCTGATAGTACACTAGTAACAGGTAATGTAACTATAGATACAACTAAGAAGATAGTTACATTTATTCCAACAAGTATAGCTGCAGGAGTAACTTATACAGCAGAAGCTTTAGCAGTTAGAAGTGAAGGAAGTTCAACAGCAGATACTACACCAGTTTCAGTAGATTTTACTACAGCTTAAAATATTAAAATAATGGAGGATAAAATAATATGGAAATTACAAGTTTAAAAGAATTACAAGAAATGGCAAAGGGTGAAATTGTAGAGTTAACAGGTTTTCAGGAAGGCGTACCTTTTAGAGTTAGAGTAAGAAAACCTTCAATAATGGTTTTAATACAGAATAATGTCATACCTAATACTTTATTAAGTGTAACTGAAGAAGTTTTCTATGGAAAAGATTCTTCTAACAAAAAAAATGTAGATATGGATAAAATGTCACAGTTAATGCTTATTATGGCTGAAAATGTACTAGTTGAACCAAGTTTGCAACAAATAAGGGAAGCAGGACTAGAACTAAATGATATGCAAATATTAGAGTTATTTAATTATAGCCAGAGAGGTGTTAAGGGAATAGAATCCTTTCGTAAAACACAGCAGGATACTAAGTACGATAGCAATAGCGAAGCAGTTCAATAGAAGACCTAGTGAAATTATAAGTCTTACAAATGATTACGAAGCTTATTGTTTCGATGAAGCATGTTTGTATATAATAGAGCAAATGTCTAAAGAAAATCCTAAAACCCCACATTGGGAGGATGATAAACCTAAACAAAACAAATCGAAACAAACTAATAATAAAGATTTAATAGAATGGATGAAGGCTAAGAGATAAATTAATTTCTAAGCCTTCTTTTTATTTTTTAAAGAGGGGGTGAAGAAAATGAGTATTAATGTAGGAACAGCAGTTGCATTTCTAACATTAGACAATAAAGGATTTATGAATGGCTTAAAATCTGCTGGAAGAGAATTAGGTGCATTTACCGATAGTACCGCAGGAATAGGTGATAAAATTAAGGGATTGGGCGGTGCTATGAGTGGTATAGGTGCTACACTTACTAAAGGTTTAACTATACCTATTGTGGGTATAGGTGCAGCGAGTACGAAGGCGGCTATGGAATTTGAAACTGGTATGGCAAAAATTAAAACAATTGCAGATACTAGCAAGATTTCTCTAACTGAATTAGGTGATAGTGTAAAGAAAACAAGTATGGAAACAGGACAAACAATTGCAGATATACAAGAAGGCTATTATGATGCTTTATCTAGTGGTGTAACTACAGATAAAGTAAAAGATTTTGTTGATACTGCTAGTAAGGCGGCTATAGGTGGATTTACGACAACGCAAGTTGCAGTAGATGGACTTACGACAACACTTAACGCTTATGGTAAATCTGCCGATGAAGCAAATAAATTAGCCAACCAAATGATGGTTACCCAAAATTTGGGAAAAACAACTTTTGGGGAAATTTCTTCCAATATTGGTGGAATTGCGGCGACTTCTAGTGCGGCAGGTATGAAGACAGAGGAATTATTTTCTTCTTTAGGGGTTCTAACTGCTAATGGTATTAAGACCTCTGAGGCTATTACAGGCATGAAGGCGGCGTTATCTAATATCATTGCCCCAAGTGAACAAGCTACTAAGGCGGCTGATGCATTGGGTTTTAAATTTAACGTAGCTGAAATGAAATCAAAAGGTTGGATGGGATTCCTCGATGAAGTAAGAGAAAAACTTGAACAATCTGCTCCTGCTTATGCGGCGGCTACTGATAAAGTAAATAATTTAGAATCAAAAATTAAAACAGCCCAAGAAGGTAAAAAACAATCTGCTGAACAATATAAAGCTGAAATACAAGCACAAAACAAAGCCATTGATGAATTACAAAAGCAAAAGGATAAAGCAAGTAATAGTGTTGAAAAGAAACAAATTGAAGCTGAAATACAAGCCCATAAAGATAAAATTAAAACCTTAAAAGAAGAAGCCGAACAAGCTAAAAAGGGTTATTCTCCAGAACAAATTACGGCTTGGAAAAATGAATTAAAAGAAGCAAAAGAGTCTCAAAAATCACTAGCAGATGCATCTCAAGATACTTTAATGGGTTATAGTACAATGTTTGGATCGGTTGAAGCCCTAAACAGCGTGTTAGCTTTAACGTCTAAAAGTGGTAAAGACTTATATAAAAACTCTATGGATCAAATGGGAAGTGGAAAAGATGTTTTAAGCGAAGCTTACAATACAATGATGGACACACCAGAAATGAAAATGAAGAAAGCTCAACAAAGTATAAAAGTTGCAGCAGTAGAAATTGGAGAAGCATTTTTACCTTATGTTGGACAAATAGCAGATGGAATAGTGGCAATAGTAAAAGCATTTCAGGCTTTACCATCTCCAGTTAGAAATGCTATTGGTCAAACTGTAGCATTTGCAGCAGTATTTCCTCCACTCTTATTAGTTGGCGGAAAAATAATAAGTTCTTTTAGAATAATTACTGGATTATTTGGTTTATTAGGTAGTGGAGCAGGAAAAGCAGTAACAGGAATTAGTAATGTTGGAAAAGTTTTTTCTAACGTAGGTAACATTATTAAAACTGGTGGTGGTGGGATTTTAACTGTTATTACTACTTTAGGTAGTGGACTTGGAAAAGGAATTACTGGAATTATAGGTGGATTTAGAAATTTAAATATTGCGGCAAATGTTTTTAAATTATTACCAATGCTTTTAAATCCTCCTGTTTTAGCAGTTATAGCTATAATTGCAGGAATAGCACTTGCAACTTATGCAATATATAAAAACTGGGATAAAGTCGCACCTTATTTTAAATCTGTGGGAGAAGGTATTAAAAAAATATTTTCTGCTATAGGAAGCTTTTTTAAAATGGAAATCGAGGGATGGAAACATATACCCGAAGTTGCATTATTTATTATGGATGGATTATTTAATGGATTGAAAAAGGGAAAAGATAAAGTAGTTGGATTCTTTAAAGACTTAGGAGCAGAAATAAAAGATACATTTAAAACTATTATGGGAATACATTCCCCTTCCAGAGTTTTTACTGAATTTGGTGGATTTATTGGAGAAGGACTTGTTAATGGTATAGGTGGACAAGAAAATGCTATAGATAATAAATTTAGTGGAATTGCAAATAAAATTAAAAATTTAACAGATACAAAACCACAATTTGGTGGATTAGATGGAATACGTAGATTAAGTAGTACAGATGTTGATGGTTTTAAGAAATCTAATAATATAGGTGCTACTAATAGGCAATTTACTTTACACAATGATATAAAAATGTTTGTAACTTTAGCAGATACAGGAGAAAAGGGAACTAAGCAGTTAACTAATTCGTTGAAAAACATGACAGAAAATTCTGTAAATGCTTTAAAAAATGCAAGTATAGAATTATTTATGAATGATGCAGTAAGAGATTAGGAGGTGGTTTAAATTATGGACATATCAAGATTGAAAGATTTTCAGATTGATTTACTATATGAAGATGGGTCAGAAACAGGTGGTGTTATAAATAATTATAAACCACCTAAACCTGCTTATTTTAGAAAAGGAACTCGAACAATTGGTGGATATACACAATTTCAAAACAATACAGCAAGTGATTGTATTATAGATTTTACAATAGTTTTTCAGATAAAAGGAAACACAGATATTGAAACTGTAGCTAATGCACAAAAATATATGAAATTTATACAAAATTATGCAAACAGATTTATATTAATAAATGAATTCGGAATTGTTTACAAAGGATATATACAAAATAAATTTGATTTAAATACACCGATTGAGGGCGATATCTACTACATAGATGTTGAATTACTTTGCAATCATTCGGTAACAGGGTGGGTGAGTGATGATGATTCCCTGTAAAGTAGAAATATATAAAAAGATCGATGAGAATAATATTTTTACTGGATACGAAAGTACTCCATATACATTTACTAGATTAATAGAATCTGTAAATATAGATAGAAGACTTTCTTCTAATGTTGCAACTGCAAATATAGATATGTTTTATTCTGGTTTTAATGAAGACCTTGTATTATATCAGTATGGAGGTTGGGGAGATAAAATTCCAATATTAGATAATTTTAATAAAATAAAAATTTATATAGATAACAAAGTACAATTTTATGGTGTAATTATTAATTATAGCATAGATGATGAAAAAGCAGTTGTACATTTAAGTTGTCAAGATATGTTTTATCATTTAAATAGATTAGTAGATTGTAGAGTACCTTACATTGAATATAGTAATATATTGGTTTATGATTTATTAACAGACTTAGCAGCTAAGGCTGGAATTCCTACTACTACGGTAATGACAGAAAGAGGGGAAAATTACTTAGTTAATAATATTAAAATTAAGTATGACACCCAAGTCTCTGATGTGTTTGCAGATGCAACTGCAACTTCTAATACTCGTGTTCGTTGTTTAAAAACAGGAGAATTAGCAATTGAAGACATATATCACACTTATGAATACAGTGATGTTTCCAGTAATATAAACTATGATTTTGAATATACTTATACGAAAAAAATTGCTTTTAGTGAAGCAAAAAGAGGTGGAGACACTTTATATAATAGATTATTGGTTAGATTTGATGATAAAACCTATAATGTTTATGATAACCCAACATTATTTAACTATATGTGTGCAGAAAATAAGTTTAAAGAAATTCAAACCACATTAGGTGATACTCAGGAAAAAAGATTTAGATTGGCTAATAGAGCTTTTAGAAATGATACAAGAGAAACAACCACATTAATTTTAAATAGTGTAGAAGGAAATCCAAACTTAGATTTAGGACAGGCACTTAGAGTAAATTTGGATAGCAGAATTGGACATTATATGGTTGTTGGTATCTCTACAAGTTATAGTGCTGAAGGTTATTTTGATACCATAGATATAGAAGGTTTATTACCCACTAATTATATTTCCTGTGAGATTAGTACAGGAAATTACGAAAACACTGATGAATCCAGTGGAACTAATGAGCATTTTGTTGATATTGAAGCAGGAATTTCTAAAAATATAATAATTAATAAAAGTAGAGCTAATAAAATGGCTAAATTCAATACAACAGCAGGAATGTCTCAGGTTGTAATTACTTGTACATTTGATAATAGTAATGCAAGTGCGAGTTTAGTTGCTCCAAGTGGTTATATAATCGGATTAGAAAGCAATCCAAGTGCAACAGATGGAACACAATTATTAACAAGCCCACATGGAACTATTAATTTAACTAATGTAACTGTAAAAGATTTAATGGCAACCCAAATAAGTTTTACAGATTACCCAGGACTAACACAAATAATAAAAATAGATAATCCAATGAAGGGAACATGGGTAATAAGAGGTGTTGGAGTACCTACGGAAGATGTAGGATGTACTATTACAGCAAATATTAAATGGACAATGTTGAATGAAGATGCAGATGTAAAAAGTTATACCACTAGCTAGGGAGGTATTGAAATGGCATATAATAATTTTAGAAGACCAGTCGTTTATATATTAGATCAAGAATTGCGAAAACGTGATTTAAAAAATAAAATAAAAATTAATAATGGTAGCAATTTAGAAAATGATGTTCTACCAAATTACCCCATTGAATTAGTAAGAGATGAAAATAATATAGTATTTAAATGTTTGCATGGCGTAGGTGCTTCACAATGGAGCGAAGAATATATTAAAAATGCAGATGGTATAGTAGTACAAATTTTAAATACTTATCCAGATGGAACAACAGAAACAATACAATTAATAAGAGATCCACTTGTACATTATATAGAACAAGTTTAAAGAGGGTGATATTATGGCACAGCAAAATGTAGCAAGTTATGTTCTTAATTTTGATGAACTAGCTAGTAAACTTATAGATTATTTAAAAAATGGAATAACTGTAGATATAGGAAGTATAACTTTTTCTACAGAAGAGATGGAAAGGCTTCTAAATGAAATAAGCAGTAAAATACAAGGGATTGACTATGCTGATTTAATAAATGCTTTAAATGCTCTCGGAGTTAAACTAGATGGACTCGCAAGTAATTTAGGTATTAGTGGAACACAAAAAATCTATGGAGAAATGTTAGAAATTCCAGCAGTTGCAGGACAACATATTATAGAATTTACAGTACCTAGAACTGGTAAAATAACTGGCATAACTTATTCTCAAAGTACGTGGAGTTATCAGGATACATGGAATCTAGAAGTTAATAGTGAATTATTATTTGATAAAGTTAGAACTAAGGAATATGGAGAACATAAATATTTTAATGTATTCTATACAGTAACAGGAGGACAGAAAATTAAATTTATATTTAATAACAATAGTGTTTCAAGTAAAGTTTTATGGGTAGATTTTAATATTCTGGAGGATTAGCAATGGGATTACCGAAATATATAATTAATTTTGATGAATTAACAAGTGATTTAAAGAAGAAAGTCTTAGAATTAATAGAAAATGAATTAGATAATAAATATCCACAACTTGATACAAATAATATAGAAGCATTGTTAGAAAATATAAAAGGGTTATTACCTAGTGAAAAATATAAAGGGTTAAAAGAAAAAATAGAAGCACTCATAAATTATAGATATGAAGGTAAGCAAAAGATTAGAGGGATACTCTTAGACATTCCTCCAATCATAAAAGAAAATATATCAGAGTTTAAATTTAATAAAGATATTTACATAACAGGATTAAGTATAAATCAAACTGGATGGAAAAAAGAAGATAAATACAGTTTAGCAATAAATAAAAACAAAATAATAGATGGTGCAACTGTTAAAGAAATAGGTGAACATAAATACTTTAATACTTATTATGAAGTATTTGCTAATTCACCTATTTCTTTTATTTTACAAAACAACAGTGGTAATAGTAGACAAATAATGGTGGACTTAGAATATATAGAAGGAACTAAAACTACTGTAGTAATAGAACCACCAACAACGGGACTAGAAGACATTCCTAACGATTGGGACATTGCAGTTGTGATGCATTGGGAAAAAAATAGCACTGCTGATATAGATTTACATGGAGTATTAGGAGATATGCACGTATATTTCGGAAGGAAAACTTACGAAGGATTATATCTAAATTTTGATTATCTAGAACATACAACTAATAAAAATCCAGAAATTCTAAGTGTTAAAGGTCATAAAGATAAGAAACTTCAAATTTATGTAAACAACTATAATGGCAAAGAATTGCTTGAACCTATAGAAATTAAAGTTTACAAGAAAATCAGTTATGGAAATATATTGCTTAAAACTTACAATGTGAATATAGATAATGACAGATTAATAGGTAATGGCATTTGTGAAATAGATTTAAATAGCGTAGAAATTAAGGACATGTTTATAAAAAAAGATATTAGATTACTTTAGGAGGTAGATAAAATGGCAGACAATTTTTATTATGTGGAAGGTAACACAAGCGTAAAAGATTTAATAAAAAATATTTGTATAGAAGTGACTCAAAACGCGGGAGATTTGTATAAGTGGAATTTAGTATATCCTGCTGATATAAACAGTATCACAGATAGAGCAATAGTAAGTACAACAACTTCATATGGGTACACATTTTATACTAAATTTAGAAAACCAACTCAGGCTGATTTAAATTCCAGCGACCAAGCGATATTACAAAAAGCTGAAAGAGCTAAAGTGTTAACAGCAGATGAACTATTATTGTTATACAGATATGAGGAAAGTTTAGCTTTAACAACAACAGAAATTAACATTATAAAGAAAGATGAAACAACATTAACAGATACAGAGCAACAGCAATTAGCTAATATACTAAATTATAGAAATATAACTGATAGCAGAGAGTTGGAGTTATTAAGAAAGATGTATAGAGGACAATCTTTGACTACTGACGAACAAGCTGAACTTGATGTTTTTAATAATACTCATTCATTGACTACGGAAGATACTTCACAAATTAATCAACTAAAAATAGATAAGTTGCTAACAGATAGTATTATATTACTAATAGTTAAAGAGTATTTGGCTATAGATTTGACAAGTTCGGAGCAGACGCAACTTGAAAACTATAGAATCTCTCTGTTATTAACACCTACGGAGGAGAATAGATTAACACAAATTAAAGCTAGTCAAATTGTATTAAATCACGTAGTAATGCAGGTAGGAACAAACTTAAATACAAATAACGATGATTTGGATTCGTCTACATCAAGTGTTCCATCTAGATTTGCATGGTATAAAACTGTAGGTGCTAATATAGGAGACTGGTTACCTGTACAATATTGGATTAATATAACAAAGGATGCACTAAATATTGTATTTAGAGGAGATCCATCGGCAGATAATTACCCTTATGAGAATTATTTAACTTCATACGGGTATATTGGAGCATTAAAACCAATAGAGGACTCAGCAACTACAGATGATAAATATAATTTTGGTATTACTGTATCAAGCGACATTCCTCCAACTTTTGAAAAGAAATTTGGTGAGAGAACTGCAACAGGCATTACAGATGTGTGTATGGTAGCAAATAAAATAGGTATGCCAATGCAACCACATTACCCAGGATTTTATACTACACATAGTTTTATGGATAAATGTAATACAGAGGGTAGTAGATGGAATCATAAGAAACATCAATTCTCTGACATTACATTAGTTCATCCTGTGGATATGGAAAGAGGAAAGATGATTAATACTTTAGCAGGAGATGCTAGTGCTATTTATGATATGGATAAATTAGCTTATAGAAAAGATACTGTGGATGAAGAGTATTATAAGAAATTTAAAATATCAGCACCTTATTGTTTCTTAAATAATAGTGCAAATAATTTATATTGCATTGCAATTAGATGTTATAAAACAACCGAATAGAGGTGATATAAATGCCCCTACATACAATGCCCCTATGTAGTTTTAGTTATGTAGGGGATGTTCTTTCTAGTGCTACTTTCAAATATGATACTACAGATGAAGTATTTAAAAGTAAAGAGAGGTTATTTTATAAAAAGTCAGTTTATGAGATAGAAAAGACAAATGAAAAGTTATTTTATAAAAATTCTACAGTAATAGATGAATCAGAAGCAGTATTGCTATATAAAAATGATTGTAAGATAGATAGACACAAAGAGGTATCTATAAATGCTGAATTTAAAGATATACTTATTGAGAATTTAGATAAGAAACTTAATAGTAATGATTTACGAGTACATAAGACAGAAATTAAAAATATAGGGAATATTGAGAGGGATTTAATTACAAATTTATCTAAGGAATTTGAAAGTACAGCAGATATACAAATTAATATCAAAGACTCTAAGCAACTATCTATAAATGATTTGAGGAAATTAAATAAAAATATATTAATGAATCTAGGTAAAGAAAAAGATATAGAAATTACTAGAGTTATAGTGAAAGATATTCAAAGAGATAATATTTTACAAAATATAAATATCAACACCAATATATTTTTAGATAAGTCATTGCTAAGAGGTATGAGTAAGGCTGAGGAGATACTATTTACAGATAGAATTATAGATAAAGGTTTAGATATTATAAATGATGGAATACAGTTGGATAGGTTAAATCAACATAATGCAGATAAAAGAATTGTTAATCTATTTTTATATAGACATAATGTTAAAAGTATTGATAAATCTATAGAGAATAATTTTTATGAGAAAATTATTTTAAGATATATGGATAAAGCCGAAATCAGCGAGTTTTATTGTAGAGATAATACAAAAAATTTAGGAAATAATCTACATACACAACTTATATATAAAGATATAGAAGATTTAATTAAAGATAAGTCTATGAACTTTATTTATAAAGTCAATATTGTACCTATAGCCAAAATTAATCAATCTAAATTGTTTTATAGAGATGCATTAACAAAAATAAATCAGTTTAAGAACTTTTATCTAAATGATATATCTTTAATAAAGCTAAGTAAGAAAGCTGAAAATATTAATTTAACTAAAGAAACAATCATTAATATTATGCAATCAAAAACTAAAGCTTTGAATGATATATCAATAAACATATATTTAAATAATAATTTATATGGATTAAATAAATTTGCTATAAATACTTATAATTTAAATAATCTATATGGATTGAATAGGTTCATAGAAGACATTTGGAAAGATAAAAAGAGTGGTTTGATTAAGGTGAGTCAAGATATCATAACTAATATTTATGATATAAGAGATTTAGAAGTTACAAATAGATGGTGGATATTAGATTCAACTAATCCAACTGATAGTTTGATATTACCATTTGATTATGATTATTTTAATAATCCATTGCCTATTAATGCTAGATATAAACCATACGGTTATCTTATAGACCAAAACAATCATCCTATTAGCTTCATGCCTTATTTAGAAAACTCAAAAGGAATAGACTTAAATTATGGATTTAATGAAATAGATTTAAGTATTGAAATCATGCTTGAAATGACTAATTTTGTAGGAATGATAGTTCAGCATTCAGCTTCACAATTTGCTAATTGTAGTGGACAAGAAGCTATTGAATTTATTATGGAATTACTACTTAATTGGCTTAACATGGATACTACAATTGCAGAAATGAACTTAAAAGGCAGCAGAGAACATTATATAAGAGCTTATAGGTGGATAAGATGGGAAGCTGAAAAGGTGTGGTTTATGGCAGACAAAAATCATACTCAAGACAGGATGAAGGGTATCAAATATGCTGGAATGTTGTTTGCAGAATTAATAGACTACTTGAAATATCATCACTTCAATATAGTTCCACTATGGAGGAACTTAAAATATATGGATATAGAAAGACAGTTTAATAAACAGGCTACAAATGGAGATGTAATGAGAGAGTTAGATAAATTAAAAGGCAAAAGACATTACGTGATAGAAACACAAAATTTTGAAAGAAAAAATATTTTAGGAGGTAAGTAATATGGCAACTTATAGTGCAGTTACAAATACAAATCAAGGAACTTTTAATAATCCGAGACAAAAAACTTGGGCGGTGATGAATCAAGGGATGTTTGGATGGTCAATTTCATTTACTACAAATTCTTTTGATGAAGCTAAAAAAAGAGCTAGACAGTTTATAAATGCAGGTGGAATATATATGAATATAAATAGAATTATGGTAGTTGAAATAGTACCTATAGATACAGTAATTACACCAAGTGTTTAGAGGTGGTTTAAATGAAACTTATAAAAGTAAAAGATGGATTATTGGAAGCTGAGAATTTTTTCTTAGTTTCTTCTTTTTCGGATTTTGCAGGAAGTTCTAATGTTACTAGAGATATAACTACTGGTAAATTAAAGTTAATCTCCAATAATAAAATTGAGAGGAGTTTCAACTATAATGAATTTGTTATAGAGCTTGAAAAAGAAAATTTTAGTACTATGAATGAATCAGATTATTCTATGCTTTATCTAAGTAATAATAATTATACTTTCGGTATTAGAGATAAAAAGTTAAATGAACAACATAAGTTTTGGAAGATATTAAAGCAGGATAATTATATACAAGCATATTTAAGCTCTAATGGTGCTGAGTATGAAAATATAGGTGGAATGGAATTTAATGAACAGATTACTAAACAAGGATTTCAGAAATATAGCACTGAAGATTTTATACTAAATAATTATAAAGTCTATGCTAATCCATATGTAACTATACAGAATTTTGATGAAGGAACTATATGTGAATTATACGATACAGATAATAACTTACTAAAAATTAGAATATTTGGTGAAAATTTAGAATGTAAAGTATTTATAGATGGAAACATGGAGGGATACTTTATATTTAAAGATGAGTTAGGAAAAGAGATATATACTACAGATATTCTGTCTTTGCAATATGGTGATATTTGGATTGCGAGTCCTTATAATTTTGAAATAATTTATAATGGTAATGTAGTTAATAATGTTATTCCTCCATTATTACAGGATTTAGAAGAACTAATCACTATTAAAAATATAGATATTGACAGTTATCAAAATATTAATATAGGAGTCCAAACATCTAGCAATGATTTAATTCAGTTATCTTTGGATGGTGAAAATTATTTTGATAGCTTAATTATAGATACAATTGCACAGGGAGAAGAAAGAAATATATATGTAAAAATAACTAAAAATGCAGATAATCATAATTTTGCAGTAAGAGATTTTCAACTTGTAATTAATCAATAAGGCAGGTGAGAACATGAGTGAATTTTTTAATGTTACATTAGACAAAGATGTGGTGCTTGATGATAGTACAACAAACAATTATACAGGCTGGACAAGTGAAAAAATACTTAATGAAATTGTAAGTCATAGAATAACTAAATTTGAAGAGCTTGAAGATGTTGATGTAATAAATAAAGAAGATAAGCAAGTAGTAGTTTATTCAGGAGATACACAAAAGTTTACTACAATTAATCTAGGGCAAATAGGTGATGAAGCAGGATTAAGTATTAAACAGGTTTCTAAAATGGGTATCGTAGGAGATACTACTACACCTAAGATAGTAGATATTCCTATAAGTACAGTTGATTTTAAAGTTCCTAAAATAAATGTACTTAGATTTCAACAAGGAACTCAAGATGTTATAACAACAGAGAATAGTTTTAGTAATAGTGAAAGTAACGATTTTGAAGCTGATGATATGGTTATTTTTGATGGTGCAGCACATTTAAAAACTAATTTTACTTATCAAATGAGTTATGAAGGTGATATAGGTACAGGTAAAACTTACAGTGTTACAGTAGATAAAAGTAATTTTAAAACTGTAAATAGCCTAAGTATAGTAGAAAGTGGCGTAGATGAAGTATTAAATATAAATGCGATTCCAAATGATAGATTATTAATTCCAGTAGGTGATATGAATTTAAGTAATGTAAGTAACATAGATTACTTTAATTTAACTGCAACAGGAGCTATAAAAGTAGTTTGTAGTGTTGATAGTGGTAACACATGGAAAACATTTAAAACTGACCATTGGGAAGATATCAACTTAGACTTAGAAAGTGTAAAGATTAATGGAATAGATATTAGCACTTTCAATGCAATAAATAATACATACTGGAATAGTTTAGTTACTGCTAATAAAATTAGATTTGCTTATTTATTACAAGACCTTAATTCCATAGATGAATTAAAATTGCAATATGATGGACAAGGTTATTGGGTAGAAGCTAAGGAAACAGAATATGATGTAGTTTATGCTTCAAATAGTCTACTAAAAGTTAAATTATATTTTAGTGGAGATGTTAAAATTAATTATTAGGATGGTGAAAAAATTACATTATCCTAATTTTTGCGTTTTAAAAATATACGTAAAAGATAGATTTTTTAAATAAATATAAAGAGAAGGTGATTTGATAAATGTCGGTTTCAATAAAAATTAATCAAACAACATTAAATTATAACAATATATATTATGTAAATAGCGTTACAGGTTTAGATACAAATAATGGTACAAGTTCAAGTTCGCCGTTTAAGACAGTTACAAAAGCATATAACTCCTGTATTGATGGAGATGCAATTTATTTAATAGGTGTTACTGGTGCAAACTACAATGATTTCACAAGTGCAATTACTAAACAAATAGATATTATAGGTGATGGAGTTTTAAGTCAAATAACAGGTGCAAGCAACACTGCATTTTTCTCAAGTAGCACTAAGAATGTAAACTTATATAGAGTAAATATATATGGACAAGAATTATTTAGAGGTAGTACAGGTACAGTATATAATTTTTACAATTGTATAGTTAAATTAAATTATTGTTTAGTAGGTTATGATGCAAGTGCTGGAGTGTATAAATTTTATAATTGTATACTTGATGCAAGAGGATTGACTACTTATGGTTTGTACAGAGATAATGCAACTTTTACAAATTGTTTATTTATAGGTAATTGTAATCAGTGGGGTGGCTACGGTGCCTCCATTTTAAATACATGTATAGTAAATGATACTTTTGTAAGTAGTAGTAGTAATTATACAACTTCTAGTACAAGTTATTCAGTTTTAACATTAGATAGTAATTATAATATAGGTGGAATAAGTTGTAAAAATATTGGTACAGGCACTAATCCAAACGGAACTATTGCAAATATCGGTATATATGGTGGAACATTTGGATTAGGAACTTGGACAATATATAAATATCTAGTTCAACAAGGGATTGATATATATGCAATAAAATCTTCATTTTATAATAAAATAGGACAAGCACCAGTTACAGAAGATAATTTTTTAAATTATGGAGCAGATGATTTGACAGCATTAACTACATCGCAAACACAAAATACTGTATTGGGAATTGATAAGGGGATATTGGGTACAGGTAAATATTTTGAATTGAGTTTAGAAAATGATTTTCAAAGCGTAAATAGTTTAACATACGATAAGATTTTTATTTAAAGAGAGGTGAGTTTTGTGGATATAAATAACGCTTTAAGTTTTAATGGTACAAGTTCATATGTAGACTTAAATACAACAAATTTAAGTCTAACCAATGCATTAACAGTTGAATGTTGGAGTAAAAATATTGGCACTATTGGCACTATTAGCACGATAGTTGGTAGATTAAATACGGCATGGACTTCTGCGTCAACAGGTGATTTTTGTTTGTTATATAATGGAGCTAATATAAATGTAAATTTATCAACATCAAGTATATTGGAACAAACAAAAAGCGTTCCTTTTACCAATAGTAATGACTGGAATCATTTTGCGTTTACATATAATGGGAGTTCGTTGAATATATATATAAATGGTATATTAGCAAATACTTTTGCACTAACAGGTACAATAAACGCTTCTACCAATAAAGTATTTATAGGTAAAAGACAATATTCAACTGATCCTAAATATTTGAATGGATATGTAGATGAAGTAAGAATTTGGAATATTGCTAGAACGCAATCAGAAATACAGGCAAATTATAATAAAAGAATTTTTGGTAATCCAACTGGTCTTATAGGTTATTGGAAACTCGATGAAGGAACTGGAACAACGACTGTTAATTCAATAAATAGTAATAATGCAACAATAAATAACTGTACTTGGATAACAGGATGTCCTTATATTATTTATCCAAAATATCTGATACAAGACAGAAACTCCATTTTATACAAATTCGATGGAACAAATATAGTGACTATAGGTGATAATACTTTATCGGATAGTAACTTTTTAAATAATGGAATAAGTGATTTAACAGTTATTTCTCAAAGTGCATGGTCAACTGTATTTCCTGATATAACACAAGTAAAAGTGTTGATGTGGACAGATGATACTAACAAAACAAGTGCAAATATGATTTATAATACTAGTCCATATAGACCTATAGATAAGTTGGGAAATAGTTTTGATATAAAAATGTATAAAGCATAATAATTTAAAATTAATAAAAAAACAATTCTGTAAAAGAGTGATTTTATGAAAGGTAAACTATTTAAAGTGGTTTGTAAAACAATATAATAATTATTTTTTAAGGTAAAATAGAAGGCTAGAAATAGTCTTTTTATTTTGCCTTTTTTAATACTAAAAATTAAAGGGCAATAACTAGACTTAATAGTACTAATTATTGCCTAAAAGGATAGTGACATATTATAAATTCGTATGCTATTTCTCTGCTAGTAGCAGAAGAAACATTTATACAAGAATGTACATATACATATGTACAACAGGGATGTCCAACTACCTTTTCATTATGTAACTATAATAACATATAAGTAATAATTTGTAAATAAATATTTATTTTAGGAGGTGCAAGATGAATAATGAAGATATAAAAGAAAAAATAGAAGATCATGAACAAAGAGTGCGAAAATTAGAACTAGGTCAATCGGAATTTAAGATTGAAATTAAGAATTTATGTGAGAGTTTAAAAACACTTACATCAACAATGAAGTGGTTTATGGGAATTTGGGTAACAAGTTTACTTGGGTTCTTTTTTTATGCAATTCAACACAATATTTTTAAATAATAGGGAGATGATTTTTCATGAGTAAATTGGTATCAAAACAACTTGTAGATTTTGTTAAATCTTTTGAAGGATTTTCAGCCACAAAATATTTAGACGAAGTTGGAATACCCACACTTGGTTATGGAATGACTGGAAAAGAAATTGAAGGATTAAATAGTGTTACTGAAGAACAGGCAGCCAATATGCTTGAAGATTTACTAAATAACAAATATGCAAATGTAATAAAAGTTGATTTGGATAGTAAAGGTGTTACACTAAATCAAAATCAATTTGATGCACTAGTAAGTATGGCATACAATGTTGGTACTGGTGGAGTATTGGGTTCTACATTGTATAAAAATATTTGTAGTGGCATAAGAGATGTAAATACTATTACAAGTAATTTTACTGCATGGAGTTATGCAGGGGGTAGACAATTAGCAGGATTACTTAGAAGAAGACAAGATGAAGCCAAAATGTTCTTTGGCAGTGGTAATACGAATGATGTTTTAATAGAAAATGTAAAAGATCCTATTAGAATACAGCAAATTAAAGCATTACAGTATAATTTGAATTTAGATTATAACGCTAAATTAAAACATGTAGACGGAAACATATATCAAGAAACATTAGATGCTCTTAATGGTATTAAAGGTTTATTGGTTAAAGGTTCAAAGAGTAATGTTGTACTTTGGCTTAAACAGAAACTAATTAAGTGGGGATATATAAAGTCTACGCAATCAATAAACAATGAATTTACGGAAGAATTATTTCAAGCTATAACCATTTTACAAAAGAATTGGGGAAGAGCAACTAGTGGTATCTTAGAGTTGAATACATGGAATATATTCTTAAATAATAAATAGGAAGGTGTTAACATGAAAGATATATTAAAATTTGAATACATATTTGCTTTTGCTACATTACTTATATTATTTGTAGCTTTATTTGTTTTTAGAAATAATAAAGATATAGTAAATATAATTATAACTGCTATAGTTGGAGCTTTGAGTTCTATTACAGCCTTTTTCTTTACTAAGACACAAGTTAGTAATATAAAAGAGGAACAGAAATAGATATAAAAGTTACATATAATAATGTAGAGGTTTTTTATGTCGAAAAATATGTACTTGACATAAAACAAAAACAATATATAATTATAAATATCAATAGAAAATAATTATTAATAAATACTACTTGTTTATATTACAACCATTAATAGATTTCTCAATATAATCCCCTTAACCTTTTCCGAATAAGGTGCAATTAACTTTGTACCTTATTTTTTATCGTGTCGAATGATAATAATTGAAATAAGGTAGAAATAATATATAATAAATATTAATAGATAAATAATATTGTTTAACAGTGTAACTATTTATACATCCCCGTATAAATATAGTTTTCCTAAACTCCTCAAGAGGTACAATTAATTTTGTACCTTATTTTTTTGTTTGTTATTGTCTAATAATGACTATATATAATAGGTAAGAATTTTTATAGGGTGAGAATTAATATGCTTATCTTAATTTATTTTTTGTAAAATTAGGTTGAAATTCTATTTAATATAATGGTATTATTAATATAAGTAATTTAAAAGTAAGTTTTAAATACGTTTTTATAAAAATTTAAACTACCATTTTAGATAAGGTTTCAAGAAGAATAGTAAATGAAGTTAACGGTGTAAATAGAATAGTTTATGACGTAACAAGTAAACCACCAGCAACTATTGAGTGGGAATAGAATAATCAAGCGTTTTAGCCATCGGTATTAATGAAGTAGTGTATGATTTCTGACTGAAAAGTCGATTGTCATGCACTACTTTATTTTTTATATTTGGAGGTATAAAATGGTACAATCTTTGGTTTTCTAACAAACTATTCAGTATATTCATAATCATCATTTTTTGTTTGTTCATGTATATGGAGATTTTTAAAACAGTATTTTATGGCACCTTGGGGACAAGCGTCGGCACACTGCCCACACAAAATACATTCGGAATTTTCAATAGAACTTTTTTGTACCATTTCATTCGTACTAAGCCCCATTGCACAACTCTTATTACATAGTTTACAGTTAACACATTTATTTTTATCTGCAACTAAGTGAAGTGATGGTAATTTAATGAGATTTCTTATTTTATCTCCAATTACCATGAATGGTGCCATCCAACACATATAATGGCAAAAAGACCTGTTTCCAAACATAAATGACATAAATATTATTAATCCAACAACTGTATAATAAACTATATAAGCATATGGCTCTGAAACTGATATTCCGTGTTTAGTCTTATAAAATACGTCAACCGTATCAATTACACCTACTGATTTAGTAATTCCAAGGATAAGACCTATCCAAAACACCCAAACATAATATTTTATCCAGTTGAGTTTGCCAAGCTTTGGCTTTTTATTAGTAGCAACCATACAAATTTCTTGCAGTCCACCTGCTGGACATAACCAACCACAAAAGCTTCTACCTAAAAATAAAGACAAAACAAATAGGAAAGTAAAGAGTATAAAACTGCCTGTAATTATTCCTTGAGATATACCTTGAATAATTAAAATTGGAGAAAAATAATATATTGTTATGGGAAAAAATAAGAATGAAAGAATTAGTATAGTCTTTCTAGTACTTTGCCTTTTCATTATTAATACCTCATAAATGGAAATATATTATACTTTAGATTTATACTATGTTATACCTGAAATTATACCGTCATTTATCTATAATTTCATAATTAAGGTATACTTCTAAGAAAAAGTAATATTAAAAAGGAGCTTATATTGAATAAATGAATGTTAGCTCCTTTTTAATATCATCAAATAAAACTATATATAGCAAATATACATTTAATAATATCTATAATATTAGCAAAGGTGCTAATAATCCTCCAAGTAATCCCACAGAAGCAGCTCCTGTATATGGGTAGTAAGGATAATATGAATAGTATGGATAGTAAGAGTAGTAGGAGTCGTAGTATGGGCTCCATCCCCAGTAGTCATATGGCATAGTAGTCACCTCCTAAAAATTTAGCATTATAAATGCCTAAGTATACTTTGAAGTTTACGGTTAACTACCTATATTAATATATTCCGATTTTTTTAGATTGTTACATTCATTTAGATAACTGAAAATACATTTACTATAATAATTATTTTGAAAATGTATAAACTATAGTTGTATGGTACTGCATTTCACCTTCTAAATATAAATTAGAATTTTATTATAGCAACAAAAGAGCCTGCATGTTTTTAGGATGCAAGCTCTAGTTACTCATAGTTGTTGAGTAAAGGAAATAATATTACCTTACTATAAATTTAAAAATATACAAATTAATAAGAAGTATATCAAGTATTGTGTTAAGAAGTTAAAGGAATTATTCTTCTAACAAGTTCCTCTGTGATATTATGGGGAATTCCATAAGATATAAGAGTTCTAATCACCATAGGATCCTCTTTTTCTATTCTACTTAAAATATCATTTACTTTTTCATTATCTGGTGTCATGTTATCATTAGGGTTTAATGAGGAAGTATTTAAATCTTCAATATTTTCTTTGCTAGGAACTGCATTATCAATCTCTTCAGTATTTTCTATAGTGTCTGCTTTGAGATTACTTTTAGATTTGTTTTTAATATCTTTAGTTAACTCAGTAGTTTGGTTATAAGTCATGTCTTGCCAATATAATGCTCTAGATCTCATGTGCATGCATTGCATACAAGGACAATAATGTGTTGGTAAATAATTATACATTTTAAGGTAAGTACCTCCTAAATTTTAATCACGCAATAGCAGTATATGATAGAGGTTAAAAAAAGTGAGAATAAAAACAAAACGAGAATAGCTTATAATTGCTAGTCTTAACCACTTAATATCTAATACATTACTCATGTTCTCCACAGGAAATTCGGAGTTGTGATAAAACTCCCTCTAAAGCTAAGGATTCTATTGATCCCAACATAATATATTTATTTCAAATTTTTCGTATATTATCATAAAAATAAATAATAAACACATATTATTTTCATAAGATTATTAATTTTTATAAAATTCAGTAATATGTATTGTAAATGCTTTAAAGTCATAGTAAAATGATAAAAATGCTCTGAATTAATTATGTAATATAAAAAGAGGGAGGAAATTATATGTTTGTTGTGGTTGTAGGGGGAGATAATATAGAAAAAATAAATTGTAATCTCTGTAAAAAGGGATTCTGTGTAATTAAACATATAAGTGGTAGGAAAAGTAACCATAAGTGTGTGGAAATACCTAAAAATGCTGATTTAGTGTTAGTATTTATAGACTATGTAAATCATGGTTTGTGTGAACATATAAAAAGAGAATCTAAAAAGTTAGGCATTAAAACCGTGTATTCAAAAAGAGCATGGTCTTGTGTTGAAAACCTACTACTCCAGTAAACTACGTAATGGAGTAGTAGGTTTTTTATGTTATCTATGGAAAGCTTGTAGCACTAAATAATCTTGCCCTTCATCTAAAGCATAGTCTATAGCCTCGCTTTTAGTAACTCCATTTATTACAATGTTATCTTCTGTGGTATCTAGTTCAACTAAACTTTTTAGAATTTTTGAATCGCTTTCACCTCTAGATCTCATTCTAGTCATTTGATCATAGGTATTTTGGCTTACCTGTTTTACAGCACAGTTATTTTCATCTTCCATTAGCACTACAGAATATTTTTTAGTCATAACTTAGACCTCCATTAATTTTCTAATCATATCTTAGTTTTTAGTTTTTCACTATTAAATTTTTTTATAACATAAGATTTCATAATAAAATGTAACTTAAAAAATTTAGCTTTATTTAAAAATTATTATATTAAAAGTTAATCAAAAAAATTTTTCTAATAGTTGATTTATATAGCCAAATAGACTAAAATTTCAAGTAGAACCAATTAAATTAAAACTGGAGGTTAAAAATATGACTAAGAAAAGTTTAACACTAGATTTAAGCAATGCTTCACCTTATTTACAAGAACATGAAATCTATAATTTACAACCATTTGTTAACGAAGCACATAATATGGTACATGAGGGAACAGGTGCAGGAAATGACTTTTTAGGATGGGTAGACCTACCTGTTAACTATGACAAAGAAGAATTTGCAAGAATAAAGAAAGCTGCAGAAAAGATAAAAACTGATTCAGATGCTCTTATAGTTATAGGAATAGGTGGATCATATTTAGGAGCTAGAGCAGCTATAGAAATGCTTTCTCATACATTTCATGGCAGCTTATCAAAAGATAAGAGAAAAGGACCAGCTATATTTTTCGTAGGAAACAACATAAGCTCAACATACATGGCAGATTTATTAGAAACTATAGATGGATTAGATATATCTGTTAACGTTATATCAAAATCAGGTACTACTACAGAACCAGCTATAGCATTTAGAATATTTAAGGACTTAATGGAGAAAAAATACGGAAAAGAGGCAGCAAAAGAGAGAATATATGCTACTACTGATAAAGCAAGAGGAGCATTAAAGTCTTTAGCTGATGCAGAAGGTTATGAAACTTTTGTAATTCCTGATGATGTTGGTGGAAGATTTTCAGTTTTAACTGCAGTTGGACTACTACCAATAGCTGCAGCAGGAATAGATATAGAAGAAATGATGCAAGGTGCAGCTGCTGCAAGAGAAGCTTATAGTAATCCTGATATGAAGCAAAATGATGCATATAAATATGCTGCAGTAAGAAACGCACTATATGCAAAAGGTAAGACTACAGAAATGCTAGTTAACTTTGAGCCGTCCCTTCATTATTTTGGAGAATGGTGGAAACAGTTGTTTGGGGAAAGTGAAGGAAAAGATAACAAAGGTATATTCCCAGCAGCAGCAGATTTCTCAACTGACTTACACTCTATGGGACAATACATACAAGAAGGCTTAAGAGTGTTATATGAAACATTCATAAATGTTGAAAACCCTAGAAAAAATATAACTATAGAAGCAAATGAGGAAGATTTAGATGGATTAAACTTCTTAGCAGGAAAATCTATGGATTTTGTTAACCATCAAGCTTTAAGAGGAACTGTTTTAGCGCACAGCGATGGAAACGTTCCAGCTATAGTGTTATCGATACCAGAGTTAACTGCATATTACTTCGGTTATGTAGTATACTTCTTTGAAAAAGCATGTGCAGTAAGTGGATACCTAGTGGGAATAAATCCATTTGACCAACCAGGAGTTGAAGCATACAAGAAAAATATGTTTGCTTTACTTGGAAAGCCAGGATATGAAAGTCTAAAAGAACAATTAGAAGAAAGATTAAAATAATATAATCTCTATAAGCCCTGTATATATTATTATACAGGGCTATAAAATATTTAATTCATTATTTAAGATAGGAGACATCTATGAGAATTTTAGTAGATGCAGATGCATGTCCAGGTAAAAATATCATAGAAAAGGTTGCAAAAGACTATGGACTTCAAGTTATCATGTATTGTGATATAAGTCATATAATAGAAAGCAATTATAGTACAGTAAAATATTTAGATAAAGGTTTCCAAAGTGTAGATATGGCTGTGGCCAATGAAGCTAAAAAAGGTGATATAGTAATAAGTCAAGATTTTGGTGTAGCAGCTATGGTATTAGCTAAAACTGCTTATGCAATAAGTCCTAAGGGTTATATCTATGATAGTAATAATATGGATAAATTACTTTTTGAAAGACATATATCATCAAAAGTACGACGTGGTGGGGGCAAGACCTCAAATCCTAAGAAGAGAACAAAAGAAGACGATGAAAGATTATATAAAAATTTAATAAGACTAATAGAGGATCATAATTTAAGTATGAAATAAAAAATACTAATCTCACTCATGAGGTTAGTATTTTTTATGTAAATCTACATAGTGGGTTTCAAAGTGGAAACTTAAATTATACTCCGGAATGTGTTACCAAACTTCAGCACGTTAAAAACTTTTAATCAGTCTAAAGTTCGTATTTAAGCAGAGAGCCAAAATCTGTGATTTTGTGCGAATCGCTTACTCCT
>NZ_JABAIW010000120.1:0-3021 GCF_014231265.1 Clostridium sp. DJ247
CGAACACGACGGTTAAGCTTCACAGTGCCAATGGTACTGCAGGGGAGGCCCTGTGGGAGAGTAGGTCGCTGCTAGGTAAATAACAATAGAAACACTAGGCATTGTGCTTAGTGTTTTTTTAGTTTACTCAAAATAAGATTTAGTTAATTTGCCTCACAGATATTTGGTGAAAATTACACTTTTGTAATATAGATGTTAACAAAAAAGCTTCCTTGTTTTACTACTAATTATTCTTTTAGGCTTAGAATTGTGTTTATTATCAATAAAAAAACATGGTAATAAATTGGTGATACAAGTTAGCCATCAATATAATAGCTTAGAATTTTATGTATAAAGCAGTATAACTATCATAGATTGCTCATATTAAAATTTTACTCATGCAAATAAGTTAACATATAATTGTCAAATTAGTTACCACAGCATTACAGATAACGAAAAATTCATTTTAGAATTTCTTATATACTTTTTAGAAATTATTTATATTTATTTGTAAATGTTATTAATTTATTTATAAATATAATTAATATGTTGCAGTATGATAATAACTTGGTATAATAGAAAAAAAGGCAGAAAATAAATTATAGTAGTGATAATGTGAATATTCCAACTTTAGATCAAAGACAATGATAGATTATGCATAGACTCTATGTTTTTTACAGGCGTAGAGTTTGAGCTAATTATAAATAAACAAAAATTTATATTATTAAGAGTGTGGGAGGAAGTTACTATGAAAAAAACTAAGATTATATGCACTATAGGTCCAGCTAGTGAAAGTAAAGAAGTAGTATCAAAATTAATTTTAGCAGGAATGAATGCCTCAAGACATAATTTTTCTCATGGAGATCATGAAGGGAATGGAAGAGGTATTAAACTAGTTAAAGAAATTAGTGCAGAATTAAACAAGCCTATTGCAATAATATTAGACACTAAAGGACCAGAAATTAGAACAGGAAATTTTGAAGCAGGTAAAGTAGAGTTGAAGGAAGGAAGCAAATTTACCATTGTCACTGGTGAAGAAATAGTTGGGGATGAAAGAGCTTGTTCTGTAACATATGATAAACTACATGAAGATGTAAAGCCAGGAAACATAATACTAATAGATGATGGATTGGTTGGATTAGAAGTAGAAACTGTTGAAGAAAATAAAATTCATTGTGTTGTAAAGAATACAGGCATGGTTGGAAATCATAAAGGAGTTAACATACCAGGAGTTTCAATACAGCTTCCAGCTTTAACAGAAAAAGATATAAATGATTTAAAATTTGGTATTGAACAAGGTGTAGATATAGTTGCTGCCTCCTTTGTAAGAAAAGCATCAGATGTTTTATCTATTAGAAAAGTATTAGAAGAAAATGGTGGAAGTGATATATTAATATTCTCAAAGATAGAAAATCAAGAAGGTATTGATAACATAGATGAGATAATAGATTTATCTGATGGAATAATGGTTGCTAGAGGGGATTTGGGGGTTGAAATACCAACTGAAGAGGTTCCTTTAGTACAAAAAATCATAATTTCAAAATGTAACAAGGCTGGAAAACCAGTTATAACAGCAACACAAATGTTAGATTCTATGATAAGAAATCCAAGACCAACAAGAGCTGAAGCATCAGACGTAGCTAATGCTATATTTGATGGTACTGATGCTATAATGCTAAGTGGAGAAACTGCAAGTGGAAAGTATCCAATTGAAGCAGTAACTACCATGGCAAAAATTGCAGAAGCTGCTGAAAAAGCAATTGCATATGAAGCTAATTTAAGACAAAAAAGCACATTACCAGTTCAAAATGTTCCAAATGCAATAAGTTTAGCTACTTGTAATACTGCCATGGAATTAAATGCTTCTGCTATAATTGCAGCTACACAAAGTGGATATACAGCAACAGTGGTTTCAAAATATAGACCAGAGTGTCCAATTATAGCTGTTACTCCGTATGTAAAGGTAGCTAGAAAATTAGCCTTAAATTGGGGTGTATTTCCAATACTTGCCTCAAAATCAGAAACAACTGATGAATTAATTAATGAATCAATAGGTACGGCGTTAGAAACTGGGTTTGTAAAAAAAGGAGATTTAGTTGTGGTAGCAGCTGGAATACCAGTAAATCATACAGGTACTACTAATATGATAAAAGTCCATGTTGTTGGATAGGTATTAGCTCAAGGTAAAGAGGGATAATTTAAACCTAAGTACATGGTATTAGTAACGTAGCTCAAGACCATAGACAAGCATAAAAAAGCTTCAAGAATGAGATATCATTTGAAGTAAAAAATTTGCATAAAAAATATATTAATTATTGGACAAGTTGTCAGGCGTTTTATCATTTGTTTAATGCATTAACTAATATAAACAAAATTAAACAAGGGGTTACCTCAGAATATATTGAGGTAACCCCTTGTTAAGTTTTTTATATTTATGCATCATATATTGTTTAAATTATAGGAGGAGATTTAGTTTGAATATTGTAAAAAAATGCAGTTTAGTATCAGTTACAAAATAATCCTATCTATTATTGTCTGTTGTTTGTTGATATCTTTCACAATTGCAGCTATATGTATAGTAAAAAGTAGAGAAGTTATAAAGAATGAGGGGGAATCAAGGTTAAAAGAAATTTCAAAGAATAATCCTAATAAAGTTAACGAGTTGATTTTTAATACTGAAAACACTATCAATGTTGTAAACAGAATTCTTAGCTTCAGGGGAGTTTTATATAAAGATGGGAGTATTAGAGCGGGCAGTCATCGGATAAATACATGAAATATGTTTACATAACATATTTCTTATGTAAACTAACTCTGGCGTATCAACATGTAAAATAGGAAGTATAATGATGAATAGTTAAGTATCATGGATGTCATGAATTGTTAGGAGGAATATAGCTGAAAGCTTATAACTGTAAAGATGATAAGATAACATTCGTTGCTTGATTAAGCAGCAAACACAAGTAAACTTATCAATATAATATCGCGGGATGGAGCAGTTGGTAGCTCGTCGGGCTCATAACCCGAAGGTCGTAGGTTCGA
>NZ_JABAIW010000121.1:0-2886 GCF_014231265.1 Clostridium sp. DJ247
ATCTCTTCGCTTACTTTTTCAAGCAAACCTACGCTGTTATAGTAATATCTAGTTACCTTATAGGTATTTGCATTTATTTTCAATCTTTCTAAGGTTCTGTTTCCAAGGCAATCATAAGCATAATGTACTTCTGCTCCTGTGGTATCAGTAATTTTTGTTATTCTGCTGTTTTTATCATAAGTATAAATTATAGTATTATATTGTTTTGGATAAGCATTTTCATCTACATACTCTGGAGATATTTTCTCTTCTACTCTTCTTCCTGCTTTATCATATTTATACAGAGTTACATTATATTTTATACTACCTGACTGCTCTTCCACAGGAACTCTTTTTTCAAGCATCCAGCCTGCTGTATTATACTTATAAAGTGTACCATAACGAGCTTCATCAGTATCCGAACTTAAGTAACCCTTAGCATCTATTTCTTTTATTATTCTGCCTGCTTTATCATATACAAAACGTCTGGATACATTGCTCTCTGGGTCTTTTATGGTTACAAGTCTGTCTCTTTCATCATATTCATACTCTGTACCTAATCCATCATCTGTTTCACTATTGTATCTTATTCTTCTATTATTATCATCATATTCATATTCTACACCTAGCCCATCATCAGTATATCTGTCATAATAGTTTGGATTTATTTCCTTTATCAAATTTCCTTCTGCATCATATTTTACTGCCAATACATTCTCTAATGGATCTATAGTTTTTATAAGTCTATCAAAAGCATCATAACGATATTGATAACCTGTACCATTGTCTACAGCTTCATTATACTCATTTGGAAGTACTTTTCTTATTAGGTTTCCTAATTTATCGTACATCAATCTTGTGGTGTTACCTTTTGCATCAACTATATGAGTTTTCTTATTTAAAGCATTATAGCCAAATTCTACAGTACCATAAGAACTAGTTATGGAAGTCATTCTTCCTGCTTTATCATATTCATATTTGAATACATTACCTTCTGGATCTTTCACAACTGTAACTTTATCAAAATGCTTTTCTCCATATACAAATACTGTGTTGATCTGTGTATAAACGTATTTTCCATGTCCTTGTCATTATATTCTACATCTATTATGCTTCCTTCACGATCATACTGCTTTATTACTCTTCCAGATTCATCATACTCATTTTTTACATACGTATTTCCATCTTGGTCTGTTATAGCTGTTATTAAATTATCTTTATAGGTGTAGGTTAAAACTCCTTCATTTGGGAAATATACATTTATAAGATTATCTCCATCATATTCATAAGCCGTTTTTCTTCCTATGTTATCTGCTATTTCTACTATTTTTCCATATATTTCAGATAGAATGGCTCCTGTAGTTATTTTTATTTTTTTGCCTTTTCTTTCAGCTTCAGTGACCTCCACATACAATCTTCAAAATTATTTTTCGATGTATTTCAAATGAAAATTTTATATGATATAATTAAATAAAAATAAAGGCAGTGATAAATTTGACTAAGGAAAAAATCAAATGGCACCCAGCCTTTGCTGCGGCTGTACAATTGGAATTAAAAGACTATGAAAAACATCTTGAATTTTTTACAGAGCATCAGTTAACTGCTGAACCTCTAAGGATAGATATACTAATTATAAAAAAATTGGATAACATAAAGATACATAAATTGATTGGTAAAATTTTTAAACAATATAATATATTTGAATATAAATCACCCTCTGATTATGTATCTATAGATGATTATTTTAAAATTAAAGCATACGCCTATTTATATAAGGCTTTATCTAGTGAAACAAACAAAATTGATATAGATGATATCACTTTAACAATAACTTCTAATAAATATCCAAAGAAATTAATACAATATTTAAAAAGTACACAAAAAGCTGAAATAGAGAAAATAGATAGTGGAATATATTATATAGAAAAAACAGATATAAAGACCCAGCTACTAGTTACAAAAGATTTACCAGATGAGCAGGCAGCTTACTTAAAACTTCTTCAAACAAAATATCAAAATAGAGAATTAATAAAAAAATGGTTAATGGAGTATATATCCAACACCAAAAATCCGTTATATGCAATAATTATGGATGTCGTAACAGAAGCAAATCCAAATGAGCTATTGGAGGTGTATAAAGATATGGGAGTAGGCAAAATAAGCAGCGATAACAAAGAGTTTTTATTAGAAATTATGCGAAAACTTGAACTGGATAAAAAACTTAGAGAAGAAGGTAGGCAAAAAGGTAAAGAAGAAGGTTCTACTGAAAAGGCATTAAAAGTTGCAAAAAATTTACTTGAAATGGGATTAGACATTAAACAAGTTGCCATTGCTACTGAACTTTCAATAGAACAAGTTAAAAAAATAAAAAATCGAGTAAGAAGAAATCCGGATAACTAATCTCGATTTCAGACCTCTTACAGAACCGCACATGCGGTCCTCGCATATGGCTCATGATATACCTTAGTTACTATTCATAATAGTAATTTGTAGTTAGTTGTTTGTATGTTTGAATAATATGTTCTATAAGTGTATAATTCATAAGTAAAATATTAAGGACTATACACACTTTTGCATAAATTTTAAAGTGTGTATAGTCCTTTAATTTTCTTCATTATTGCCAGATAGTTGCTCCCTTTTTACTTCTTTTCTTCTTATCAAAGGCAGTTCTGTTTTTACCATTAACATCATTTATATATTCTTCTATAACCTGATACGCCATATCTTGAAGATCTTTAAGGTATTTTCTGTTCCAATAGAAATATTTTCTAAATTCCTTCGGAATAGTAAATATACAATGTCTATGTGGTACATCAAGAATTCTTCTTACCCCCCGGTGTTAAAATAGTTGTCGTAGGGAATAAAAAATGATATGCTCGAACAAAAGGAGAGATGAACCTATGACAA
>NZ_JABAIW010000122.1:0-2803 GCF_014231265.1 Clostridium sp. DJ247
AAAATACAAATTTATCCAGTCGAAATTAATACGCATTTCTATTGTAATTATATATGTTAAAAAAATAACAATAACAACCCCAAAAATCATGCGACAACTCTCTTGACAAACGCCGCCTCCTGGTTGTACTTCTTCAAGGAGGTTTCCCATACTATCGTAAACTCGATTAATTTTTCTGCCATGTCTGTCTATTTCACTTTCTTTGTTATTATACTTATCATAAGTAAAAACTTCATTAGTACCATCGCTGTATATTTGTTCAATGACTAAGTTTTTAGAATTATACCTATACTTTTCAACTAATCCTGTTGATCTGTGTATAAACGTATTTTCCATATCCTTGTCATTATATTCTACATCTATTATGTTGCCTTCACGATCATACTGCTTTATTACTCTTCCAGATTCATCATACTCATTTTTTACATAAGTATTTCCATCCTGGTCTGTTATAGCTGTTATTAAATTATCTTTATAGGTATAGATTAAAACTCCTTCATTTGGGAAATATACATTTATAAGATTATCTCCATCATATTCATAAGCCGTTTTTCTTCCTACGTTATCTGCTATTTCTACTATTTTTCCATAGTTATATTTGAAGAAAAGTTTTTTTCCTCCAGGAGATATCATTGTTTCTATATTTCCTTCTCCGTCATAATCTATAATTATAGTATTGTTATTTCTATCACTTATTGATACAAGCTTCCCTTGTTTATCATATTTATAAGTTGTTTTATCTTTTAATGTAAGATTGAATTCGCCCTTTTCAATATCCTGCAATAGTACATTCTTATCCTCATAGGATTGGTTTTCCCATCCATTCTCTGTTTTCATAAATATTTCTATATGACCATCTGGATATACTACTATAATTTCACTTTCATCTTTCCTTTTTATACGACTTTCATATTCAAAAGTCCAGCCTCTTCCCATAGCTCCTATACTGTTATCTTTTGAATTATAGCTTCTTCTTATATTTATATCTGGTCCCCTGTCTTCCATCGCTAGATCTGTACTTTCCAGATAGAAGCTTCCCGTTGATACATTCACAGGATCTATATTAAATACCTGTTCCTCTTTACGTAAATTGCCTAGTTTACCAGCTGTATTAGCAATATCATCTAGTTCCCCTAATCCACCAGCCAGTTTTTCAACCTTGCTAGCTTTCGATACTGCATTTGCTTCCCCTGCTCCTACAAAGAAAGATGCTACAAAAAAGGCTGCTTGCCCTGTTATTTGCCCTCGCTTATACGGATCTGCGTCCATTTCATTTTTTAAGTTTTCTAACCCATTTCCTATAGCAGTTAATGTTTCTTTAGGATGAGTTACAACTGTTGAAACTCCGTTATAGAATTTCTCTACATCATTTATATATTTATCAGGATTCTTATAAATGTCTACTGCTTTATCTGCAAATCTTAATATATTTCTTCCTGGGTCTCCATATTTAATTAAGAGAGCTCCAGTTCCAACAACTAAATCCTCTGCTCCTTCAGTTAATCCTTCTACAATTCCAATGTCTTGTTTAATTCCATTCTTAACATACTTGTAGAATCCACTATTTTTATCATTTATACCAAAGGTATCTTCAAAAGACTTAAATCCTTGATCTACTCCTCTATTAACATAATTTATTCCTGCTTTCATACCATTATCTATGGTATTCTTAACTTTATCAATTAAATTATCTTTCTTATGAATATCTTCACACATTTCATCAAATTTAGTATGAATGAAATCCCCTGCTATTTTTAAATCTGTTTCTATTCCTGCTGCCATATCATTTTTCCAGTCTTGAATAATATCCCCTACTGCAGGAATTATCCCAGAAAATCCAGCACCTGTGGTTATTTTTTCCTTTAATTTCTTTGCTTTTTTCTTTAAAGCCTCTTCCGCATTTTTTATAGTATCTATTGTTTTATCTATAGAATCTATTGCATCTTTTACATCTTTAGGATCACCAGTTGATACTGCTTTTTCTACAGCTTTAACTGTCCCTACTACTGCTGAAACTACTGCTTTTACAACACTAGTCACTGCACTAACTATTCCACTAAAAAATCCCATCCTCCTCACCTCTTCTTTATATTTTTATAGCTAGTCCACAATTATCCTTGAAGCTCTGCCTTGTCTTCTTTCAGCATTCCTTCTTACTCCACTTTCTACTTCTCTTGCTATGTGACAAAAATATTTGTATATTTGCATATTAGAATACTCCTTGTATTCCATTTCCAATCTGTTTGATATGTAGTAAAGTATTACTTCCCTATCTATACACCTCTCATTCATACACTGCATAGCAAAGGTTATGTCATAGACATTTTTTGTTTTGTTTTTTAATATTGTTTCTGAAAAATATCTCAGTATATACGGATGTAGTGTACTCTTCTTATAACCAGAATACTGTGTGTTTATAAGATTTAGTGTGTTATACTCAGTTGAAACATCATAAAAATCTGTGTAATTCTGTCTTAGCAAAGCTCTTTCTTTTAGCTTAAACCTTGCCAGTTCCAGCTCATCTCTTTCTATTACTGTATTTTCATCTATAAATATTTCTGCAGTGTTTATAGTAAAATCACTATTCAAGGCACCATCTAAAAATCTTACCTTTATTATTAATTCTTTATTAGCAGCATAATAAGGAATACTTATATCTCTTTCCATCATATACAGCTTATTTGCAAATTTAATTATGCCTTTTGTTACTATAATTTCTCTTTCTCCTACTATTAAATCTGCACCAGAAATTACTCCATTTGAAAAATCCTTGAAGTAAATATCCAAAAAATTTCTTGGATAA
>NZ_JABAIW010000123.1:0-2697 GCF_014231265.1 Clostridium sp. DJ247
TTTCGCTAAGACTAATAAAAAAATATTTAAATGTGACTTCAACATTGGTAATATACCCCTACGTATAAGTTAAATTTTAAGTCAGGAAGCAACTGTAGATTTAAGAATTTATAGGTGGAAACACTATATAATTTTAAATAAAACTTTGCCACAGAATAAATAAAAGTTTTCTAGTTAAAATAAGAATAAATGTAAATCTAAAACCAATACTTTGTTAAAGTACATAAAAACTCTCTAGTAAGGTTTACAGTTTAGTTCTTATTTATATTAAGAAAGGGGTTCTGTGGATATGATAAGCAAGGAAAAGTTGGAGTACTTTAGGAGAAAATTAAAGCAGGAGAGGCGCAGGGTAAGTGAGTTAATAAACCAAATGGAAGAGAATGAGACAATTAATTCTAACTCTGCAATGTCTAGAGAGCTATCTTTTTATGATAACCATCCAGCAGATAGTGCTACAGAGATATTTGATAAAGAAAGAGGAATGGCTTTTAAGGAAAACGAGCTGTCTATAATAAAAAAAATAGATGATGCTTTAGAAGGTATTGATAAGGGCCAGTATGGAAAATGTAAAATGTGCGGTAGTGATATTGTTGAGGAAAGACTGGAATTTATTCCTTATGCTCAATTTTGTGTAGATTGTCAAAGTGAGTTAAATGATTCTAGACCAGAGGAAAGACATAATAGACCTTTGGAAGAGTATGTAATTGATTATCCCTTTGGATATGGACACAATGACCATGATGAAGACATGGAAGTAGAATTTGATGCAGAAGATAGCTTTCAAGCTGTAGATAGATTTAATAGATTAGAGAATCAGTTAGAATGGTACACAGATACTGATAATAGTTATGTAGATCCTTTAGAAAGAATTAGTAACCAACAATATAGGAGCCAATTACCAGATTAAAATATACTGGGAATTAAAAGAATATAAGTTATATTAAACTTTTAATTCCCAGGTTTAAGGAATCGTTTAGAGGATATGGGGGATTAGGTGTGAAATTTTTAATAATAATTTTAGGATTGATATTAGACAGGGTAACAAAGATATGGGCATTAAATAGTTTATCCACAACCTCAGGAATAACTATTATAAAGGATTTTTTTGGGTTCTCCTATTTAGAAAATAGGGGTGCTGCTTTTGGAATATTACAGAATAAAACAGGATTTTTGTCTTTTATTACTATAATTATAGTGGCTGGTATCGTATATTATTTAATCAAGTATAGGCCTGTGTCCAAGTTAATAACAATAAGTTTAAGTCTTATATTAAGTGGTGCCATAGGTAATCTAATAGATAGAGTATGGTATAAATATGTAGTAGATTTTATTCTTATTCATTATAGAGATGTATATTATTTCCCAACTTTTAACGTAGCAGATATGCTGGTAGTAATAGGAACTGTATTATTAGTAATCTATTTAATAAAGGAAGATAAAGATGGAAGAGAAACAGCTGACAGCAGATAAAGATGCAACTAACATAAGACTTGATCAATTTCTATCTAGATATTTTGAGGATAAATCTAGGTCTTATCTCCAAAATTTAATAGAGAATGGTAAAGTAAGAGTAAATGGTGTATTAAGGAAAAGTAATTATAAGTTAAAAATGAATGATAAGATATGTGTTATAATACCAGACCCTATAGAACTTGATGTTGTGCCAGAAAATATTCCGTTAGATATAATTTATGAAGACGATGATGTAGTTTTAATAAATAAACCTCAAGGAATGGTAGTTCATCCAGCGGCAGGAGTTTATAATGGAACATTGGTAAATGCATTACTAAACCATTGCAAGGATTTGTCCGGTATAAATGGGGTTATGAGACCAGGTATAGTACATAGAATAGATAAGGATACATCTGGTATATTAGTTGTAGCTAAAAATGACAAAGCACATAATAAATTAGCAGAACAGCTAAAAGATCATAGTATGACTAGAGCATATGTAGCCCTGGTTGAAGGAGTTATAAAAGAAGATGAAGGAACTATAGATGCTTCATTGGGAAGACATCCTATTGAAAGAATAAAAATTGCAGTAATAAAGGATGGAAGAAGGGCCGTTACTCACTATAAAGTTTTAGAAAGATTTAAGAATAATACTCTAGTTGAATGTACGCTAGAAACGGGCAGAACCCATCAAATAAGAGTGCATATGTGTTATATAGGACATCCTTTAGTTGGAGATCCAGTATATGGACATAAAAAGCAAAGGTTTAATTTAGAAGGACAAATGCTCCATGCAAAAAAGTTGGGATTTATACATCCTACTACATTAAAGTATATAGAGTTTCAATCAAACTTACCTGACTACTTTGAAAAAGTGCTAAATATTTTACGAAATGAGTTGAAATAGGTAGAATCCTGTGATATTATGTATGCAATGATTAGTTGAATAATCCTTTAAATGATCCTGTGAGGTCATAAGGCATGGAGTTTAGTTTAGATAGGTTTTTTATGCCCATACTCACTGTGAGTATGGGCATTTTTAATTTACAAGTTGTTTATAGAAATACAACTTATTTTTAAATATTATTCGTGATAGATCAAGTATTTTTATAACTACATATAGATAACCACAACTTAAATTTAACTTATGCGTAGGGATATATTACCAATATTGAAGTCGCATTTAAATATTTTTTTATTAGTCTTAGCGAAAATTTGAGAAAAAATCTTAGAACTTTAGATATG
>NZ_JABAIW010000124.1:0-2685 GCF_014231265.1 Clostridium sp. DJ247
AGAAAATTCATAAGTTGGAGGAAGAATGTTATGCCAAGAATAGGATTTCCAGAGTTAATTATAATATTAGTAATTGCGTTGGTGATTTTTGGACCAGGAAAGTTACCATCAGTAGGTAAGTCTATAGGAGAATCAATTAAGGAGTTTAAGAAAGCTTCAAGTGAACTAACAAAGGATGATACCGCAACAACAAAAGCTGAAGAGAAGAAGGAAGCATATTCCAGATAACTACTTAAGTCCATCAACTTGTACTGCCTTAGGAGCTGTTATGCTTCCTGTGTGGAAGAGGGCTGTAACTAGGGTACAAAAGGAAATTAGTAAAAAGAAGTTACCTTTATTAGGCATATGTTCAGCCTTTTCTTTTCTTGTGATGATGTTTAATGTTCCAATATGAATTTGGTATTCAGCCAATTTTATTCAAAACTGTATCTGGATTACCTATTTATTGCCCATATCCACTTAAGGGTACAATACCATCAATGCTGATACCACATTTATTTATTGTTGGAATGTTAGAAGGGGCTATTACTGCAGGCGTATACATTTATATTATCTGATATAAAGAGAAATAGTGGAAGTTACTCATGTAGAATTCATAGAATAAATAAATCCTCAACTAAAAAAGGAGTATATCCTGAAAAAATCATTAATGGTATTATGAAAGACAGTATGGCAGGTGCTCCTAAAAGCATTATTTCTTTTAAGTTTCATAATGCCGTAGTTAAGTTTTCAAAAGATATATGTAAACTAATTAGAAAAGATACAGGTGTTAACGAAGTAGCATTAAGTGGTGGAGTATTTCGGAATTCTTATTTATTAAGAAGCTTGACTAAGGAATTGAAGAATGAAGAGTTTGTTGTTTATACAAATAAATTAATAGCTACCAATGATGGTGGTGTGGCTTTAGGACAAATTGTTATAGCTAATGAAATTTTAAATAATAAATAATTTGAATTTTAGTTATAATATTTTACTGTATGTGTAAATATTCATGACTAACAATAAAAATATAATAGAAACCTCATCACATCTTTATTTTATAAATCTGTCCTTTTTTTGTATATTGTTGATTTTAATGAAGATTACAATTATATTTAACTGGAACTCAAATATCGATTAACTTTTCCATAACTTATAAATATGCAGGATTATATATTATAGTATTTGACGTATGTCGTTATCCAGTAGAGGAAAAAATATAAATGTTATAAGCTTTAGACAATATATTCATAAAATATGGATTCTTATACTTGATTTTTTAATATATTGTTATTATAATGAGTATAATATAATAAGATTTAACATAAATGGAAAATACATAATTTTATGTATTTAATTGTTATGTTGCGAAAAATGAATTTATATTTTTGTCTTCAATTTAGATAACAATGTTATAACCCATGCATGGTATTATATAAAAAATAAATAAGAAGGAGTGTTACTATGAAAATTAGTAGAAGAGACTTTTTAAAGTGGTCAGTAGCTACGGCAGTAGCTCTAAATCTTGAACTAGATATGGATAGAGTTAACACAGTACTTGCAGCAGACACAGATCCACCTGTTATCTGGTTAAATGGATCTGGATGTTCAGGATGCACAATATCAACCTTAAATGTTACAAATCCTACAACTATTGATGATGTTTTATTAAACAAGATAAGTATGAAGTATAATACTACACTTATGACAGCATCGGGAGATTCAGCTATACAGACTCTTGATGAATGTGCCAATACATACAATGGACAATTTATACTTGTAGTTGAAGGTGCAATACCAACAGGTATAAGTGGAAACTACTGTATAATTGGTGAGCAAAATGGTATACCATTAACAATGCAGCAGGCAGTATTAAAATATGGTCCTATGGCTAAATATGTAATAGCAGCAGGAACCTGTGCATCCTTCGGAGGAGTATCAGCAGCTGCTCCTAATAATACATCCTGTCAATCAGTCCAATCAGTACTGAGTGGTAAAACTGTAAATCCTGTAATAAGTATTTCAGGATGTCCTGTCCATCCAACAATTACTATACAAACTTTATTAGATTTAATATTAACAGGTATGCCAACTTTAGATAATTACAGTAGACCTAGACAATATTACAATAATATTCACAGCAATTGCCCAAGAAGAGGTAAGACCCAAGTAAACCAACCAGGTATATTTGGATGTTACAGAGCTATAGGTTGTAATGGCCCAGGATGCAGTAATGTATGCCCAAGTATGAAGTGGAATAATGGAACCAATTGGTGTGTTGAATCTAATCATCCTTGTATAGGTTGTGCAAATCCAGGATTCCCAACAAGTCCATTAACTATATAAGTTAAAAATAATCTAAGATGAAAGGAATGATATCATGAGTACGTTAGTATTAGATCCAATAACTAGGCTAGAAGGACACTTAAAGATTAATGTAACACTTGATGCCAATAATAATGTAACTGCAGCTCAGGCTTCAGGTGGTCTTTATAGAGATTTTGAAAATATGCTTTTAAATAGAGTACCAAAGGATGCAGCATTTTTAACTCAGAGAATATGCGGTCTATGTCCTGTATCCCATGCTATTGCTTCATCAAAGGCAATAGAACAAGCATCAGGATTTACACCTACTTTACAAGGGTTACTTTTAAGAAATCTTATTCAGGGCTCTAATTATTTATCAGATAATATTCTGCATTTCTA